>JAUSCK010000179.1 GCA_030651035.1 Elusimicrobiota bacterium | reverse complement strand
TTGGAGATCGTGATAGCGCCGTTAGTGGTCTGCGGGAGAGCGTCTATCGTGTCGGCCGCGAACACCGTGGTGGCCGCGGAAGCCGTTGAGGCGTACAGCGAATTAAAAGCGTACGGGGAAGCCTGCAGCCTGACGCGCGGCGACATGACTTCATAGATGCCCGCGCAGTCGCCGTCGCCGTCCACCTGTGTCTCAAGCCAGAGCCCGTTATAGTCGGAAAAGATGGCGCCCGGCAGCCCGCCGGCGCTGGTAGAGCCTATCTCCACGTCATAGCGCCCCTTGTTCAGCGGGATATTGCAGCGGCTTTCGGTAAAGAGCGCCGCGCCGCCGGCAGGCGCGTCGTAAATTATAAATTTTATATCCTGCGGCGCTTCCACCGGCTGATTTGTAACCTTGCTGAGCAGGAAGCCCTGATAGCTAATTGTCGGCGTTATGACTGCAAAGGCGGGGGAGAGGGAGAAGGCCGGAAAACAAAGGGTAAAGAGAGCCGCTAAGCTTAAAAAGCGCCCTTTTATAAATTCAGAAAAAATACTTTTAAGTGTTCGCATATGCTCCTCGCCCGTATACTACCTTATCACGGCCACCGTGCCGTTATAAACCGTGGCATCCGCCTCGATCTGGTATATATACACTCCGCCCGGCACGGCCTGCCCGCCGGCCTTGGCGTCCCAGACCAGAGAGTTTCCCACCGGCCCGGCCTTCATGGTGCCTACCAGGGCCCCGCGCAGGTCGTAAATTTTTCCTTTCACGATCTTCTCCTGCGGATTGTCGAAAACAAAGACCATCGTATCATTTTTGTTGTCGCCGTTTGGGGTGATCAGGCGGTTGGTAAGGCCGGCCTTGTCGGCGGCAAAGCTGCCGCCCCGCTCGGTAGTCCGGAGCTGGTAGCGGCCCAGCAGGCTGGTATCAAGCTTAACGCTGCGCTCGGCCGGGTTGACGACCCCGTACATCTGCAGCCAGCGGGCGCCGTTGTGGAAATACATGCTCAGGGCCTTTTCGTCGGTCGCCGCCGAGGGAAGTATGGCGCCGCCCGACTTGGCGTAGTACAGCTTAAGCGTGCCGTTCTTTGTCAGCTTAAAGCCCGCATCCCGCTGCAGCCCGCCGCGGTAAGCGACGAACTCCACTGATTTCATAACCCTGCCGCCCAGGTCCTCCTGGTGCGTGGAGATCTCTATGCTGTACGCTTCCATCGGGTCCGCCGACGCCGAGAAGAAAGCGCCGGTGCCCTCCGCCGGGACCTCGAAGATGCTCTGGTTGTCCGGGGCAAGGAAGTAAAGCCCGCTTCCCTGGCTGGCGCGCGCGTAGGAAGGGATGGAGGTGCCGGCCTGGTTGACGGCGCGCACGTGGTAATAAAACACGTCGTCCGGCGCTATCGGGTCGGGCCAGGTCAGGGTGTCGGAGGAGGTGAAGCCCCGATATTCCCACGCGGCGTCGGCCGGGGCGGTAGCCCGGTAGATCTCGTATTTTTTAACTTCGTACGGGTAGACCGGGCTGAAGCGGTTGTTGAACGGTATCCTGTTATGGTAGCCCGCCGGGGGTATCCAGGTCATGGTAACGGAACCCGTGCCCCGCGTAAGCTGGAAATTCATCGGGGCCAGCGGCACAAGCGCGAAGGCGGCGGCCGGGTTGGAAAGCTCGGAACGCAGCCGGTGGCTGTTAATGGCCTCCACCGCGAAATAGTAGGTTGTCCCGGGGTTGAAGCCCTCCACTATTTTACTTTCTTCCGCGCCGGCTTCAAGCGGCGTCCAGGTCTGCGCGTATGTGGACGCCCGTGAAAAGTCGCTGTCGGTGCTGAGATAGCCGGAGGTAGTGTAGCGCAGCGTATAGTTATCCGCCGGCTCCGCGCGGCGGCTGAGATCGGCGGAAGGCGCGCTCCAGGTCAGGCGTATGCTGTAGCTTGAAACCGTAACCATCGCCATATCGGAAACCGCGGCGGGGAGGGGAAAAAAGGACAGCTTCCCGGTGCGCTGCGAGAAGCTTGCGGCCTGCTGGGTGGAGACCGCAAGTTCCTGCACGTTCGCGCTCTGCTCGAAGTTGGGAGAAGACATGCTGGCTGAGCCATAACCGTAGATCCCGCTCACGTCCAGAAAGCTGGCCGAGGACATCCGCGCGGCATGAAGCCCCGGGGCGGCCCAGTAAAAGGCCGCCAGGAAGAGGAGGGCGGAGGATCTGCGGTTTGCGTTCACAGTATAATTATATACACCCCGTGCGACCAAAATATTACAAGACTATGTCTGTGCCGTGTTAGACCTATGGTCATGCCGTATCAAGAGCTATGCTCCTCAGACGGCCAGGGGCTATGCCCAACAGACGGCCAGGGAGGTTTCAGGCTTCCGCCGTAAAATCCATAACTACGAAACAAAACAGTCACAATTGAAAAGTAGAATTGATGCATGTACGCGGTTATGAAGGCAAAAAGAATCGCCGTCAATCTGATGGCGGCCCTGACCCTCGCGCCGGGCGCGGCTTTCTGCGCGTCGGCGCTCGGCCAGTCTATAGTGATGAACAGGCTGATAACTCCGAACGGTGACGGCCGCAACGACACCTTCATCTTCCGCTGCCATAACCCGCGCGACTCGGCGGTAGAGGCGAAGATATATGACCTTTCGGGCAGGGAAATTGCAGTAATGCGCATCAAAAGCATAGGGACTGCCGCGCCCTATTACTACAACTATGAATGGGACCCCAACTCCGGAAGCAGGAAAGAGGGGGGGGTTTACGTCTACCAGGTCCGGGTGGAAACGGCGGTCTATAAGGGAACTATAGTAGTGATAAGGTAATTAAGGTGAACGGCTGGACGTTGGCGGCAAACATTTTATGACTTCAGGGAACGCAAAAAAAATGCTCTGGGTTATCGCGGCGCTTCTCGCCGCCCGGCCGTGCGCGTATGCCGCTTTCGAGGACCTGGGCTTCGGAGCCAGGGCGCCGGGCATGGGCGACGCGGTCACGGGGGTAGCGGACGATATCTCGGCTATCTATTATAACCCGGCCGGGCTTTCAAGCCTGGAGCGCCCCAAGATGATGGCCTCGCACGCCCTCTTTTACACCGGCCTCAGCGACGGCTCCAGCCTGGGCCTCAGCGCGGTCGCCCTGGCCGTGCCCATAGCCAGCGGCCGCAACGGCACGCTGGGCGTCGCCTGGCAGCAGTTCTCGCTTTCCGGAGTCTACTTCGAGCAGACCGGCCAGGTTTCCTGGGGTTACCGGTTCGATAAGGGCACGAAATACGAAAAGTTTTCCGTCGGCGGAACAATGAAGTACCTCAACCACGGTTTCACCCGCCTGGACGAGACCTACAACGCGGTGGAAAGCAGCATCATGCAGAACGGCGCCACCGACCCGGTGCTGGCGGGCGCGAACGCCAGGTCGGCCTTGGACGCCGACGTCGGCGTTCTCTACAGGCTCACCCGCCGCTGGACCCTGGGCGCGGCCTTCTTGAACGCCATGCAGGCCGACGTCGCCTTCAGCGGCTCGGACAAAGACAGGATCCCGATGAAGACCAGGCTGGGGGCCTCCTACAAAAGCCTCTGGCTGGTCCTTGCCGCCGACGCCAGGCTGCAGAAAGCCCCCGACGGGAAAATGGACAAGCAGTTCGTCTTCGCGGCGGAAAAAGTTTTCCCCAGCCTGGACAGGGGAGACATCGGCGTGAGGTGCTCGCTCGGCGCCGGCGACAGGGAATTCAAGCAGGCCACGCTGGGCCTTTCCTACAAGATACAGAAGATACAGTTCGACTACGGCTTTTCGCTGCCCATAGGCACGGTAAAGGAAACTTCAGGCAACCACAAGCTGGCCCTCACCTACCATTTCGGGACGGCCACGCAGACGGAGCTGGCTGAGACCGAGCTGCTTGACCAGTACAAGCGCCTGCGCGAGGCGCAGGACTACAAGAGCCCGCGCGACACCGCCATCCTCAACGACCCGCGCCTCGCGGAAGTAAAGGAGCAGGTGCTAAAAGAGAATTATTACGCCGCCAACAAGCTTATTATGGAAAAGGCCAACGAGCTGCTGCCGGACTCCTCGGTAGTCAACCTTACGCGCCGCCTCTCCACCGTGGCGGCCTTCTACCCTTCGCTGGCCGTGGAGGGCAGGCCGAAGCAGCGCTGGGAAGAGCTGCTCTCCGGAGGAGCCAGGAACATTATAGGCGGAAATGACCTGCGCGCCATGAAGCAGCTGTCTTACGCGCAGAGCCTTAACCAGCAGGACTCCGCCCTCTCCAACTTCCTGGACCGGGCGGCTGAGCTCACGCGCGTCGCCGCGGACAAGGTCCCGTCCGACTACAGCCGCGGCTGGGCTGAATACAAGGTAACTGAATCCGACGAATTCTATTCCAAGAAAAGATATCCCGAGGCCCTCCGCAAGCTGGAGGAACTGTTTGAGCTTGAACCCAACGCCCTGATGGCTCTCAAAAAAAGCGGCTCCTGCAGCTATATGCTGGGCAACTATGCCCGCGCCGTGCACGACTGGGAACAGGCTTTCAGGCTGGAGCCCGACCCCCTGGAAAAAACAAAGCTGGGCAAGATGACGGATGAGGCCCGCGCCAAGCTGGGCAAAGGCTCCGCCTGGGAGCCCATAGGGGTCCGGGCGCGCGGCGACAGTGAGGAAGAGAAACCGGCCGCCGGCCCCGCCACCGACGCGCGCGAGATCGAAAAGCTTTACCAGTCCGGCGCCGACTCCTACGCCAAGGGGGAATACGGCAAGGCTGCAGACGCCTTCCGCAAGATACTGACCAAAGACCCGCAGAACACGCAGGCTAAAAAAGCCCTGGAAAGAATAATACGGCTGTCTCGGTAATTGCGGGATTAATGCAGGATTAAGGATTAAGTGGTAAGGATTAAGTTTCTAAACTTAAGTCCTAATCCTTAATCCTTAATCCTTAATCCTTACTATTGGCTATTATGAACCTTTTCCACAAATTCAGCGCCGCGCTGGCTGCCGCCTCGCTTGCGGCGGCCCTTTTGCTTTGCGGCATCTTTTTCAGCTTCCAGCGGCGGACGGTGCAGGCCGCGCAGGCGGCGCGCCTTGAGGCCATGGCGCAGGCGGCCGCGGCCATGCTGCGCGAGGCTGAACTCGCGGTCGACCCGCTCATGGCTGTGGACTACCTGGCCGGCCTCTGCTCTTCAAGGCCGGAGCTGGCCTCCTGCGAACTGGATATCGGCCGCGGCCTGCGCCCGGTGAAAGTCCGGGGCAGGAGCCCCGCCGGCGCCGGGCCGGGCACCATCCGCAAAGAGATCAAAAGCGGCAGGTTTTCCGCGCGCCTCAACTTTTCAGCCGGGGCCATCGAGCAGGAGCTCCGCGCGGCGATGGCGGGGATATACCGCAACCTGGCGGCAGCTTTCCTGGCCGCCGTGGCGGCGTCCGCCCTGCTGGGCCTTGTAATGGCGCGCAGCCTAACGCGGCGCCTGAAACGCCTGGCCTCGGAGGCCGCGGCCGTCGGGGAGGGGCGCTTCGGCGCGAAGACGGACGCGGGCGGCTCGGACGAGGTCGCGGAGCTGGCCGCCTCCTTTAACTCTATGTCGGACCGCCTGCTGGAGCTGGAAACGATGAAAAAGAATTTTACCGCCTCGGTAACCCACGAGCTGCGCTCGCCCCTGGGAGTGATAGAAACCTACGCTGCCATGCTGCTGAAGGAGAAGGACAGCTTCAGGCCGGAGGACCTGGAGATCTTCAGCAGGATAAAAGAGAACGCCGGGCGGCTGGCCAACTTCGTGACCGCGATGCTGGACCTTGCCAAGATCGAGCGGGGCAAGATGGAGCTGCGCCCCGCAAGGGAGGATCCGCTGTCCCTCACCCGCGACGCCGTCGATTTCCTGCGCCCCAAAGCGGCTGAAAAACAGGTCGCGCTCCTGGTCGAGGCCGCTGAAGGGGGCGCCGCGGCCACGCTGGACCGCGAGCTGCTGACGCACGCCCTCACCAACCTGGTCTCGAACGCCATAAAATTCACCCCGCCCGGCGGAAAAGTCACGGTGCGCGCCTCCGTAGCGGCCGGCAGATACCGGGCCGAAGTGGAAGACACCGGCCCGGGGCTGAAGCCCGGAGAAGCCGAAAAGCTTTTTGCGCCTTTCACCCAGGGCTCGGCGGCGCCGGGCCACGGCGGCACCGGCCTGGGCCTGGCGCTGGTAAGATCCATAGCGGAGCTGCACAAGGGCTCCGCCGGCTGCCGCCCCGCCCCCGGCGGCGGCGCCCTCTTCTGGCTGGAGATCCCGGTGGAAGCGGATTTCACCGCTGAGGCGCAGAGGTCGCGGAGTTAGGAGGAAAAAATATTAATTCGTATTTCAGCCCTCTTCTCACTCTGCTCTCTGCGACCTCTGCGCCTCTGCGGTGATTACAGCAGGTTCGGTAGTTACAGAAGTTTGTAATAACTCTGTAACCTGAGTTATATAGAATAATAGTGTAACCATGAAACCAATTTCACGCCTCCTTGCCATTTCTATCGTCTGCTTCGCCGTCAGCGCCCGCGCGGAAGAACCGCCGGCCGCCTCGCCCAGCGCGCAGGCCTCGGAGATCTCCGCCCGCATGCAGGAGGACGTTTCCCGCCTGCTGGAGCAGCTGGTCGGCCGCGGACGCGCCCGCTCCTTCGTCTCCGTGGAGGGCGAAATAGTGCTCAAGAGCAAAACCGAGTCCGGGCCTCCCGCCGAAGACACCCTCACCATGCCCGGCTACGCCTCCGTGAACCTCCTGGAGAAAACCGGCGAATACCTCAAGCAGCAGCGCGAAGAAAGCCAGCGCACCAGCGAATTCCGCGTAAAAAAGCTCACCGTCTCCCTGGTCTTCGACCGGAGCGTGCCGGAGACGAGGGTGATCGCCATAAAACTGATGATCTCCGCCGTGCTGCGCCTCAACGAGGCCCGCGGCGACAGCATAATGACCGACAGGTCCGAAATGCTGCCCTGGTGGAAAAGCGCCCTTGAATCGCCGGAAATACGCCCGGTGCTGATCGCCTCGGCTTTCGGCGCGCTGGCCCTGGCCGTCCTGCTGGTTTTCGGCTATATCCTCGCCTCCAAGCTGCTCAGCGGCTTCGTGGATTACGCGCGCATCAACGCCCCTTCCACGGCCGGAGCCGGACCCTCCGGCGGCGGGATGCCCGCGCCGGGCCCGGTTGGCGAAGCCGGCGAGGGGGAATTCGGCGACATAATAGACGTGGAATCCCGCGCCGCCTCGGGCGGGGCCATGCTCACCGCGGGATCGGCCTTCGAATTCATGGAGAAGCTGCCGCCCGCCGAGTCCGCCGAGCTGCTCTCCGACCTCCCGGACGAGGACGCGGCCATTATCATCGCCAACCTGGCGGACCGCAAGCCGCACATCTCCTCCAAAATACTGCTGGCGCTGGCGCCGGCCAAAAAGCAGTCGGTCTCCGCCCAGCTGCTGGGCCTCAAGCAGGCCGAGCCTGAAAAGGTCTACGAGATAGAGAACGACCTGCGCCTGAAGATGGAAAAAAGCCTTAAGGGGTCGGAAAAGCTGGGCCGCCTGCTCTCGCTGGTGGACGAGGCCGACCGCAGCGAGATAATGGACGGCCTCACCCGCGCGAACCCGACGGGCTCGGAGGAGATGCGCCGCAAGATGGTCACTTTTGACGACCTCTGCCGCCTGGACGAGAAGAACCTGCGCCCCCTGGTGGTGTCGCTGCCTTACGCCGACTGGGCCGCCGCCATGACCGGCGCCGGCGAGACCGCCATAAGCAACGTGACGCGCCTGCTGCCCGAGGACATCCGCATCATAGTGAAGGACATGATGGCGAACCGCCCCGAAGAGGAAAAGGTGATGGGCGCGAGAGCCAAGATCATCTCGGCCGCTATCGAAATGAATTCGCGGGGCAGGATCGTCATAAAGGAGGCCGCATGAGCCTGCCTTCAGACGCTTTGAACTCCGAGATGGACTACCTCTGGCGCGCCGTGGGCGAAGCCCAGGACGCCTCCGCCCGCTCCGAGGCGGAGCGCGCCGAGGCCAGGAAAGGCCTGCAGGCCACCTCAGCTAAGGCGCAGCACCTTGAGGGTCAGCTGGCCGAAAGCCTTGCGCGGGAGCGCCGGCTGAAGGACGAAACCGAAAGCCTTAAAGCCGCGATAAAAAAAGACTCCGAAATACTGGCCCGGGCCGCGGGCCACGCGCGCGAAGCCGCGGAATTCAAGGCGGGGCTGATAAAAAAAGAGACCCGGTGCGCGCTGATGGACGCCGAGCTGGCGGCTCTTCAGGCCGAAACCGGCAGCCTCAGGGAGGCGCTGGCGGAGCGCGACGCGGCCATAGAATCGTTCAAGGAAAAGGTCGCCGGCCTGATGTCCCTTCCGGAACTTGCCAGGACCCTGAGGAAGGACTCCAAGCTCTCGGGAAAGCAGGAATCCGTTTATGAATACCTGCTTGCGCACATAGAGGCGGGAAAGCGCGCCGCCGAGGCCGCGGCAGCGGACCTGGCCGCCTCCGCGGAGCGGGAAAATCACTTTAAAGCCTCTCTGGCCGCTTCCGTCGACGAACTTTCCGGCCTCCGCGCTGAACTTCCGCGCAAGCGCCAGGAACTGGCCGCGCTCGAGGCGGCCATGACGGAAGCGCTATCGAAAGAAAAGATCTCCGCCGGCGAAAAAGCCTCGCTGGAAGGCCGCTCAACCGCTCTTAAGGCCGCGCTGTCGGAAAAGGAGGCCGCCCTGGTGACCGCGCTTTCAGACTGCGCCGCCCTGCGCGCCGGGCTGGACGCCTCAGGATTTGAAGCGGAAAGGCTGCGCGAGGCCGCGGACGAGCAGGCTTTAAAGACGCTGGAACAGCGCTCCAATTTCAGCGCGGCGGTGGCCCAGGTTTTTGAGCTTCAGAAGCGCGCGGCCGCGCTGAAGAGCGCGCTGGGGCAGGCCCAGGAGCAGAACGCGGCCCTCACCGGGGAGCTGAAAGAGCGCGCGGCAGACATGGAAAAGGTCAGCGCCCTGCTGAAGGACGCTAAGAACGGATTGGGCCTTGAAAAAGACGCCGTCAGGAACGCCGGGGCGAAAATACTGTCGCTGGAAGGCGAAATAGAAGCCCTGAAAACCAAGATCACCGCCTCCGCGAATTATTCCGCCGACCTGCTTAAGGCGGTGGAGGAGCGCGACCTGGAGATCAACAAGCTCAGGGCGGACCTGCATAAGATCGAGGAGCTGGAGATCGAGAACGAGGACCTGCGCCGCAAAAACATAAAATTTACCGCTTTCCTTAAAAGGGAGCAGACCGACTTTAACACCCGCATGATAACCGCGCTTGAAAAAGCGGCCAAAGACCTGAAAGGCTTCAACCTGCGCATCCCGGCCGCCGAGCGCAGGAACCTTGAACCCGCGATGAAGAACCTGCTGGCCTCCGTCAACCTGCTGAAAGGCTGGCAGGAGTACCTGGACCCGGAAACCCCCGAGCTGGAAGAAACCGACCTGGCCGGTTTCGTGTCCGGCGAGGCGGGCAAGTGGGACAGGGCGTTCAAGCAGCGCAAGATCTCCATCTCCGCCGCCGTGCTCAACCCGCGCCTGCGCACGCGCCTCTCTCCCGAAAGGATGAAAATGCTTTTCTATCACCTTATAAAGAACGCCTGCGAGCGCCTGCAACAGGGGGGGAGCCTGCGCGTCGCGCTTAAAGGCACGGACGACGGGCGCCATGCCGCGATCCGGTTCGAAGACAGCGGCCCCGGCTTCTCCCAGGAAGCGCTGTCCAACCTTTACGCCCCGTTCAACAGCACGGAAAAGGGAAAGGCCGGCATAGGCCTGGCGGTAGCCCACCGCATAGCCGAAAAGCACGGCGGGACGCTGGAAGTTTCAAATAAGAAGGAGCGCGGCGCGATAGTGGAAGTGCGGCTCCCGCTCGGCGGATAAGAAAGGGGATTTCCTTTTTATTTCACCGCTGAGACGCGGAGTACGCAGAGAGGGAAATATAAAAAGCTAGACAACTTGTTCTCAATCACAAAGATTTCTCTGCGACCTCTGCGTCTCTGCGGTGAACAATAAATGCAGATTTCCCAGTCTTCGTCCTTGCAAAAAAGCCGTATCTACATTTTAAAAAGATAACCCAGACCGAAGACGGTCCTTATTTTTGCGCCGAAGGGCCCAAGGCCGGAACGCAGCGCTTCTATGCGCTTATCCACGGCCCGCGGGCCGGCCTCTATACCCTGCCGCCACACCTGCTCAAGCAGGATGGTGCGCGACACCACCCGCCCCTGGTTCTTAAGGAAATAGAGAAGCAGGTCGAATTCCAGGGCGGTAAGCTTCAGGCGCGCCGCGCCGACTGACGCGGCCCTGGCATCCGGCGAGATCCTGAGCGCACCGAAGACATACTCGGCCGGCTTCCGGGCGGCGGGCGCACCGGCCCCGGCCGCGCCGCGGGCGCTCAGGTTCTGCAGGCGGGCGCGGAAAAGCCGCGCGTCCGGGGGGAAGGCGAAATATTCATCCGCGCCGTTCTCAAGCGACAGCGCCGCCGCAGCGGAGGAATACGGGCCGGCGCCGGTCAGCACCAGCAGCAGGCCGGAAGTTTTTTTATCGCCGCGCAGGACCGAAACCAGGTCCCGGCCGCTCATGTCCGGGAGCGAGGAATCTATTACGGCCAGGCCGCGTGGGGGGGATTTCAGGAAAGCCGCCGCCGAGGCGTAGAATTTAAGACGCAACCCCTTCAGGGCGGACTCAAAAAAAGCCCGCACCGCCGGGTCGGAGGTAACGCAGGAGGCTCCGGATCTCATGAAGGAAAAGCCGCGGTCCTTATCCGCCGCTGCAGTTCATCGGGGTCAAAGGGCTTGAGCACATAGCCGGCGGCGCCGAGCTTAAGCCCCTCGGAAACCATGTCCAGCTCGGAGCGCACGGTAAAGAATATTATGGGGGTGCGGGACAGGGCCGGGACCTTGCGCATGCGGCGCGCGGCCTCGAAGCCGCTTATATCCGGCAGCCCGACGTCGAGCAGTATCAGGGAGGGCGGCTCTTTTTCAGCCAGCTCAACGCCCTTAAGGGCCGTCGCGGCCGTAATTACGGCACAACCGGCTTTAGCCGCTATGCGGGCGGCTATAGCGAGATAATCAGGCTCGTCGTCGACTATCAGCACTTTGGGGCGTACAATCATCGATTATTCCTCGTCGTCGACGAGCTCTTACGGGGAACTAGGTCGACTATGAGCACTTTAGGGCGGGGGGTCATTTGGCGGGGGCCAGGGCTTCCACCTTCTTCTGCAGGTAGGCGAGCTCGACGGTCTTGCTCATGAATTCGCGGCAGTTGGATTCCTGCCTGAAGAGCTCGCTCATGTCCTTGTCGAAAAAAGTGCCGGTGATGACCAGCACGGGAATCTCGCGGGTATCGTCGTCGGACTGCAGGTTGCGTATAACCTCGATACCGCCGATGTCCGGCATCATGACGTCGCACAGTATGATGTCGGGGCGTATGGCCTTCGCCTTCAGCAGGCCCTCGCGGCCGTTCTCCGCGATTTCCACCGTGTAGCCCAGGTCGGTGAAGTAATCGGAAACCATGGTGCGGAACTCCACATTATCGTCGATAATCAGCATCAATTTCATCTTATAAGCTCCGTGCCGTCATTCCGTATCCAAAGTATAGTGTAAAAACCCGCCGCTTTCAAGAGGGCGAAGGGACCGCCGGGGGCGCCACGGTCATCGATTTAGAGACCGTGAAAATGAACTTGCTCCCTTTGCCCACCTCGGACTCCACCCAGATCTTGCCCTTGTGCAGCGCTACGGTCATCTCGCACATGGCCAGGCCCAGGCCGAAGCCCTGGCTCTTATGCTCTTCCATCTGGGAGTATTTTTCGAAGATCTCTTTGCGCTTGTTCTCCGGAATGCCGGGGCCGGTATCCGCCACCGCGAAGAAGACCTCTTCGGCGGATTCCCAGGTGGAAAGGATTATCTTGCCGCCGCTGGGGGTGAACTTGAGCGAGTTGCCCATCAGGTTGGTGATGACGCGCTCCAGCAGCACCGGGTCGCCGGTAAAAAGTATCTTTGTCGCGGGGGCCTCGGTCGAGAGCTTTATGCCCTTCGGGCCGGCTACGGGCTCGTGATTTTCGTTCACCCGGATTATCAAAGCCTCGGCGTCGATCGAGTCAAGCTGCAACGTCATGTTGCCGCGCTCGAGCTTCGTGGTGTTCAGGATGTCGTCTATCATGCCGCGGAGCCGACGCGAGGAGTAGAGCATGCTCTTCAGGTATTTGTCCGTGGAGGGGGAAGCGGGGATCTTCTTCATGAGCAGCTCGGTGTAGCCCTGCATGGTGGAAAGCGGCGCGCGCATGTCGTGCGTTATCATGTGGAAGAAGTCTTCCTTCGCCTTCTCTATTTCCTTCTCGCTGGTGATGTCACGTATTATTATGACGCGGCCCGGGCGCTTGAGCGTGGCCAGCAGGAACTGGTTCGAGATTATGCGGTAGCTCTTCGCCAGGGTGGCGGTCTCGGTAGAAGCTGGGACGTCGACTTCGCTGCGCAGGTACTTCTCCTTCAGCGCCAGCATTTCCGTAAGGACCTTGAAGAACGCCTCGCTCTTTACGGAGCGCGGCACCGAGACCTCGGGGGAAATTTTAGGGATGCCCAGCAGCTTGAGGGCCATATTGTTGGAATAGATGAGCGAGCCGCGGTCGTCCACCAGCAGGACCCCGTCGGAAATGGTGTCGATAAGCGCCTGGGCCTTGCCCTTCTCCTCCACTATCTGGTTCAGCTGGAAGGCGCGGTAGGCCTGCAGCTCTAGCATCAGGCGGTTCAGGATGCCCACCAGCACCCTGATCTCGGGCCAGCCCTGCTGCGGGATCACCTGGTCCAGGTGCTGGGTGCGCAGGAAGCCCTTGACCCCGTTGACCATGTTGTTTATCGGGACGATGATGCGGTTCGAGATAAGGAAGACGACCACCATGGTCACGCCGAAAATAGCCACCGCCAGCAGGGAGAATATAAGTATGGATTTGCGCTGCTTGCCGTAGAGCTCGTCCTCGGACTGCACGGACACCGCCGCCCAGTCCAGCTTGGCTATGGCCGCGTAGGCGCCGGAAAAGTCCCTGCCGGAGAAGACGAATTTGGCCAGCGTGCCGGCGCGGCCGCCGTTCTTGAAGACCCGCTTCAGCTCTTCGGGCTTATAGTCCAGGTCCTTCATGTTCTGGCAGGGGAGCGGCCTGCCCTTCCCGTCCGAGATAAAGACGCGGCCGCTGCTGCCGGTGCGCTGGGACGTTATCTTGCCAAGCAGCTTGTCCAGCGAAAAGTGGAAGACTACCACGCGCCCGTCGATAAGCGGGTAGGCCAGCGGGAAATAGGCCTGGGCCTTCACGCAGAGGACCTCGCCCGCGGTCACTATGCCCGAATCGCGCGCCTTGCTGGAAAGCTCGACGGCGTAGGAGGCCAGGGATTTTTTCTCCCTGACCTTATCGCTCTGGAGGAAAAACTGCTCCTTGCCGTCCCGGGCAAGCAGGCTGAGCGACATGATATCGGAATTTATGCGGGCCGCCTGCTGTATAACGCGGGCCTCGTCCAGCTTTTTGGCCTGCAACGGGTTCTCAATTTCGTAGAGGAAAGCCAGGCTGCGGTTGGTGGTAAGGAACCATTCATCCACGTTGACTGCGGAAAGACTGGAGAGACCCCTGTGCAGCTCGTAATAGCTGACCACCGAGGAATTGTACTGGTAGATGTTCCAGCCCACCGAGAGCAGCAGCGGGAGCACCGCTATGCCCAGCAGGATAAGGAGGAACCGTGTGGTCAGCTTCATATAAAGAGATTGCGCCGGCTAGATTTCGTGCCTTATTATGTTTATCTCTATGCGCCTGTTGCCGGACCGGCCCTCCGGCGTATCGTTGGATTTTATAGGCTTGAACTCGCCGTAGCCCACGGCGGAAAGCTTCTCGGGGGCCACGCCCTCGCGCAGGAAGAACTGCAGCACCGAGAAAGCCCTGGCGGAGGAAAGCTCCCAGTTGGACTTGAACCGGAGGGAGCGCCCCAGCGGGCGGTTGTCGGTGTGCCCCTCTATCTGTATGGGGTTGGGCAGGTCCATGAAAACGGCGGTAAGGCGGCGCAGGTGGGTAAAGGAGGAGGGCTTCAGCACGTCGCTGCCGGGCTCGAAAAGTATCGGGTCGGAAAAGTTTATGCTTATCTTGTTGGCCGAGATCTCCACCTGGGCTATCTGCTGTATGCCGTGCGCCGAGAAAAGCGTGCTGACTACGGCGGTGTCCTTGCCGAAGGTCTCTTCCAGCCCCTTCATGCTCAGCTGCGAGTTTATGTTCTTCGTGCTGTAAAAAGCGAACAGTATCATGAAGAAGATCATGAGGTAGCTCATCATGTCGCCGTAGGTGACCGCCCACAGGGCGCCGCGGTTGAGCTCGTTTTCCAGTTCGTCTTCGCGTTCGTAATAGCGCATAAATTTACCGTCAGGCCTTGGCGGGCCGGGCCGGGGCAGGCCGGACGCCCTCTGCCGGCTGGTAGCCGCGCAGGTGCATCTCTATCAGGTGCGGGGTTTTGCCGGTCATTATGTCTATCACGCCTTCCAGGATAAGCTGCAGCACCAGCGTCTCCTCCATGGCGCGCAGGCGGATCTTGTTGGCCACCGGCACAAAAAGCAGGTTGGACATGGCTATGCCGAAAAAGGCGGAGCTTATGGCCACGGCCATCGAGCGGCCTATCGCCGTGGGGTCCGAGATATTGCTCAGCGTCTGTATGATGCCGAACAGCGTTCCGATAAGGCCGAACATGGGGGAAAGCACGCCGGCGGTGCGGTAAAAGTTGGAATCCTCCGACACGTCCAGGCGGCGGCGGCGTATCTCCTCCTCCAGCATATTGCGGGTCTCGCGCGACTCGGCGCATATCATGGCCACGCTCACCGAGCGCTTCAGGAACCCGCCGGCGAAAGACGGGTCAGTGTTCGAAAGCGCCATAATGCCGCCCTGCTTCTGGGCCGTCTCCGCCATGCCCACCAGCGCGCGCACGGTTTCTTCCACGGAGGGGATCTTGGGGGCGTAGAAAATATCGAAGAAAGCCCTGATCCCGGACAGGAAGCGCTTATAGGAAGTATTGACTACGATAGCCGACAGCGTGCCGCCCATCACCATTATTATGCCGAGCGGATCAAGCAGCTTGTCGACGATGCCGGAAGATAAAATACCCCAGGCCACCACGGCGGCGCCCAGAACAAAACCCACTATTGTCATTAAGTCCATATGAATAGCTCTCCGGAAAAATCCTGTCCCGCTTCCACATAATAATCATAGCGGAAGCATGTTGCTGAAAGTTTACATATATATATTATAAAATTGCGCAGGCTTTTTGCTTTTTGATACTATTAACATACGGTGCCGGCATATCCTCATCAAGAGGACCGGCTTTAAAGCGCGCCGGTGATTTTCAGGACATAAAAACAGGAGTCTACCATGGATTATTTACTGACCGAGCAGCAGGCAATGATACGCGACCTCGCCAGGAAGATCGCCGACGAGAAGATAAAGCCGGTGGCAGCCCATTACGACGAAACCGAGGAGTTCGCCTGGCCGATAATGAAAATACTGGCCGACAGCGACCTCTTCGGCGTCTACCTGCCGGAGCAGTACGGCGGGCTGGGCGGCGGGATCCTGGACATGTGCCTGGTGACCGAGGAGCTTTCCCGGGCCTGCGGCGGCATAGCGCTGGGCTACGCCGGGACCGGCCTGGGCACGCTGCCGATACTCCTGTACGGCTCCGAAGAGCAGAAACAAAGGTTCCTGCCCGCCATCGCCGGCGGGAAAAAACTCGCCGCTTTCTGCATAACCGAGGCCGAGGCCGGCTCGGACGCGGGCTCCATAAAGACCACCGCCCGCAAAGAAGGCGGCAAATATATCCTTAACGGAACCAAGCAGTGGATAACCAACGCCGGCGAGGCCGAGATCTACACGGTGATAGCCAGCACGGACAAGTCCAAAGGCGTGCGCGGAGCCAGCGCTTTCATAATTGAAAAAGGAACGAAGGGCCTGACCTTCGGCAAGAAAGAGAAGAAGATGGGCATACGCGCCTCGGCCACCCGGGAAGTGATCCTGACCGACTGCGAAGTCCCTGCGGAAAACCTTATCTCCAGGGAAGGCATGGGGTACATCATAGCCATGAAGACTTTCGACAGCTCAAGGCCCGGCGTCGCGGCGCAGGCCGTAGGCATAGCGCAGGGCGCGCTTGACCACGCCGTGGAATACTCCAGGACCCGCATACAGTTCGGCCAGCCCATCTCCAGTTTCCAGGCCATACAGCACATGCTGGCCGACATGGGCACGCAGGTAGAGGCGGCCCGCGCCCTGGTCTACGCGACGGCCCGCATGGTGGACTCCGGCGCCAGGTCAGTGGCCAAGGAATCGGCGATGGCCAAGCTTTTCGCCAGCGACGTGGCGATGAAGGTCACCACCGACGCGGTACAGATCTTCGGCGGCTACGGCTACATGCGCGAATACCCGGTGGAGAAATACATGCGCGACGCCAAGATAACCCAGATTTACGAAGGCACGAGCCAGATACAGCGCAACATCATAGCCGCCAACATGATAAAAGAAAGCATTAAAAAATAAACGGCATGAATATAATTGTCTGCATAAAACAGGTACCAAACACCACCGACGTAAAGATAGACCCGGTGACGAACACCCTCATACGCGAGGGGGTGGAGAGCGTCATAAACCCGTTCGACGCCTACGCCATAGAGGAAGCCGTGCGCCTTAAAGAGCGCTGCGGCGGCAAGGTCACCGTGCTGACCATGGGCCCGCCCCAGGCCGAGAACGCGCTGAGGGAAGCCCTGGCGCTCGGCTGCGACGAGGCCGTGCTCGTAAGCGACAGGAAGTTCGCCGGCTCGGACACCTGGGCCACCAGCTACACCCTGGCGGCCGCCATAAGGAAGATCGGGGATTTCGACGTGATACTCTGCGGCAAGCAGGCCTCCGACGGCGACACCGCGCAGGTGGGCCCCGGCATCTCGGCTCACCTCGACATCCCGCAGGTCACCTACGTGAAAAAGATAGAAGAGATCTCGGGCACAGTCGCGAAAGTGGAGCGCATGACGGAGGAGGGCTACGACGTGGTGGAGACCCCGCTGCCGTGCCTGTTCACTGTGGTGAAAGAGATCAATACCCCGCGCCTGCCGTCGCTGAAAGGCATGATGCGCGCCAAGTCAGCCAAGCCCCTGAAGTGGACGGCGGAAGACATAGAGGCCGACCCCGCGGCCCTCGGCCTGGACGGCTCGCCGACGCGCGTGATAAAGATATTCACCCCGGAACAGAGAAAAGGCGGAGAGATGCTCAAAGGCGACACGGCCGATATCTCCAAGGAACTCGTCGAACTCCTGAAAGACCTGGTGATCTGATGGCCTCCATAACCATATCGCTCGATAAATGCAACGGCTGCACTATCTGCTTAAAAGCCTGCCCTTTCGGCGCCATACACATGGCTAACAAGAAGGCCGTTATCGACATGGCCGCGTGCACGCTCTGCGGCGCCTGCGCCGAGGTCTGCAAATTCTCCGCCATAGAAATAAAGGAAGACAGCGGCCAAAAAAAGGACCTCACCGCCTACAGGGACGTCTGGGTTTTCTGCGAGCAGAAGAAGTGCGTCGTGCAATCCATCTCCTTCGAGCTCCTCGGCGAAGGCCGCAAGCTGGCCGACAAGCTCGGCGTCAAGCTCTGCGCCGTCATACTCGGCAGCGGCATAGAAGCCCTGGCCGAAGAGCTTGCGGAGCGCGGCGCTGACAGGATCTACCTGGTGGACCACCCGGCCCTGAAGTCGTTCCAGGACGAGCCGTACACCGAGGTCCTGGTGAAGCTGGCTGAGGAGTACAAGCCCGAGGCCATACTTTGCGGCGCCACCACCATAGGCCGCAGCCTGGTCTCGCGCGTAGCCATAAAGATAAACGCCGGCCTCACCGCCGACTGCACGGAGCTGGACATAGACCTCAAAGAGCGCCTGCTGCTGCAGACCCGCCCGGCTTTCGGCGGCAATATCATGGCCACCATCATAACGCCCAACCACAGGCCGCAAATGGCCACGGTGCGCCACAAGGTGATGCAGGAGGCCGGGATAGAGAAAGGCCGCAAGGCCGAAGTCATAAAAAAGAGCTATCCCGAGGAAGTTTTCAAGTCCCGCACGAGACTGCTGGACATAGTGGAAGAGATAGGCGAGACGGTGAACCTGTCCGAAGCCGACATAATCGTCTCCGGCGGCCGCGGCATGGGGGGGAAAGAGGGCCTCGCGCTCGTCGGCGAGCTCGCCAAGGCCCTGGGCGGCGCGGTGGGCGCTTCCAGGAGCGCGGTGGACGCCGACTGGATACCGTATTCCCACCAGGTGGGCCAGACCGGCAAGACGGTCTGCCCCAAGCTCTACATCGCCTGCGGCATCTCTGGCCAGATACAGCACCTTATAGGCATGCAGTCCGCCAAAGTCATCGTCGCCATCAACAAGGACCCCGACGCACCCATCTTCAAGATAGCCACCTACGGCATAGTCGGCGACGTCTTCGATATAGTCCCGGCGCTCACCAAAGAATTCAAGCGCGTTCTTAAAAAATAAACGGCAAAACCGCGGATTTGCTCAGCCGGCTTCTTTTCCCGGGCCTTCGCGGGATAGTGCGGGAAAGAATAGCCGCATGGCTAAAAACACTGGTACGCTCCTCTCAGCTTTAAAGTCCGCCTGGCCGCTGCTTTTGCTGCTGGCCGGGGGGCTTGGGGCCGCGGCGGCGTGGGATCTGCAGATCTCCCGGGCCATGTTCTCGCCGGGCGCGGCTTGGGCGGTATTTATAGAGAAATACGGCGAGATCCCCGGGCTGCTGCTCTCGGCCTGGGCATTGCTGCTCCTTAACGCCGGCCTTTCGGGGGGGAAATCCAGGAGGATAGTCCTCGGCCTGCTCAATTTCATGGTCTGCGAGCTTTTGCTGGAATACGCGCTGCTCAACCTCGTCTGCGCGCGCCTGGGCCTGCGCTCGGCTCCCGAAATAGCGGCTTTTGCCGCCGGGAAAGGAAGCCTGATACGCTTAATAACGGCCCCGGCGGTGCTGGCCGGCATGCTGCTCTTAAGGTTCCGGTTAAAAGACTACGCGCTCAGGCATAGTGCTTTCGCCAGGATAGCCGTAATACAGCTGGCGCTGAGCCAGCTTCTGGTCCAAACCCTCAAACCGCTGTGGGGACGGGTGCGCTTCCGCGACCTGGGACCCGGATTCTCAAATTTCAGCCCCTGGTATCTGCCCCAGGGCATGCCCGGCAACAGCTCTTTCCCGTCCGGGCACACGGCGCTGGCCTGGATGCTTTTACCGGCCTTCCTGCTGTGCGGCCGCTCGCCGCTGCTGCGCGGGCTGTGCCTGGGAGCCAGCATTGTATGGGGCATCGCGGTGGGCCTGGGCCGGGTAACGATAGGCGCGCATTACGCCTCCGATGTTCTGTTCGCAAGCCTGCTGACGACGGTCCCGTTCATGATATTTTTACGGCTGCTGCGGGATAAGGATAAGGGCAGCTAGCGCCGCGGGGGTGCATTACCTCCATCTCGGAATATTTCCCACACTCTAAGCTGATTTCATCCGCAGCATTTTTAAAATAAATAAAAAAACACTTGACATTTTGTTGATATGCTTGTATACTATATAGTATGAAGACTACCAATAAAGT
>JAUSCK010000304.1 GCA_030651035.1 Elusimicrobiota bacterium | reverse complement strand
TTCCGGGAACTTCTTATAGCCCGCCTGTGCCGCCAGGTCGGTGCGGTAGAACATGACCCGCGTATCCACATACCAGGGCAACCCGTACCACTGGCCGGAGTAGATATTTGATTCGAGCGCCCCCGGGAAAAAGTCCCCGGTATCCAGCCCCGGGGGCATAAAGCTGTTCAGCGGTTCGAGCGCGTTCATGGCCCGGAATTCCGGCATCCAGGTGGTGCCCATCTGGCTGATGTCCGGCGCCATGTTCCCCACCACCGCGGTCACCAGTTTCTCATGCGCCCCCGTCCACGGGATGGCCTGTGTGATGATCTTAACGCCAGGATTTCCTTTCTCGAAGCTCTCAGCGGCCTGGCGTATCAGTTTGCCTTCAGCGCCCATAGCCCAGACGGTCAGCTCCTGCTGCCCGGCGTCCGCCTTAGGCGGACAGCCGAAGCACAACAGCGCGGCGATGGTCAGGATAGTCTTTAAGATCATGCTTATTTTTTAACCTGTATCTCTCCCAAATAAGTGGCCGGCGCCAGAAAGAACCAGTTGAACTTGGCGTCCGAATTCAGGACGCGGTCAATATTGCGCGCCGCCAGGGAAAAACCCACCCGGCCGTCGCCTATGCCGAAAACAGACCGTTCCAGCGCCAGGACAGCCTCGTAGCCCCGGGTGGTAACTGAAAAGTCCACAATCAGGCAGGTCCCGGCGGTCCTTTCCGGGTGGAAAAATTCGCGCACGCGCATGCCGCCCCCGGGAGCCGGGGAGAGGATGAGCTGGTAATCGTCGGCCCCGCCCCAGGCGAACTTGTTGTCGGAGGAGTCTATATATATTTCCAGGGAATCGTCCTCGTACATGCGTTCCGCCGGGTGAGACGAGACCAGCTCGGTGTCGCGCACTTCAAGTTTCAGGAAAAAATACCGGCTGCCGGCCAGCATAGCCGCTTTCACTTCATAATCCGGCTGGCCGTTGAAGCCGCTTTGCAGGTATTTATTGTCCAGCTCGATCGGCTTTTTCGCCTTTTTCCAGATCACGGCGTCCAGCCTGAGATCCTCCGGCTTAAGAGAGTTCCCGATCCTCTCCACCGTTAGGAACGGGCGCTTATGCAGGAAATACGCGGCCATTTCCACCGGGCGTGCCGGGGGGCGGGCAGGGCCGGCGGAGGCGCTCCCGAACCCGGCCTCCTTCATCCCTTTCTGTACCTCCGGGCGCGACATGAACAGCTTCCAGATCAGGCCGCTCCGGTAGTTCTCTATCATCAGCACGGTAGGGCCCTGGTTAATGCCGTACGCGTCGGGCGCGAAGAAATCCCTGTCGAGGTTGAACGAATCCGCGAAGCCGTAGCTGCCCCAGAGCTCATTGCGGTATCTTGAAAACCAGTGTTTCATAGCGGAGAGGGAGTACTCCGGCGTAAAAACTATCGACGCCGCGGCGGCGGAGGGCGCCACGGTCCCGTCGTGCAGCGCGGGGCCGGGAGGCGCCCCGTAAGCCTTGTAGCCGTCGGGGCCGATGCTGGCGGTAAGGCCCCAGGAGTTCTTGCCGTAAGTTTTGAACGACTTTGCGCTGTCGATGCAGAACTGCCGGTTGGCGAGGGTCGCCTGGACGGAATTTTCGAAATAATCGGCGAACGCGTCCCGCTTGTTGCGGAAGTCGATGAAAGCGTGGGAAAACTGGTGCGTGAACAGCGGCGGGCTGAGGATCAGCTCATGCCCCTTGTATCTGCCCAGGGGTCTCTTGATCGCCGTCCAGCTTTCAGCGTTAAGCGGAAAGGTCGGGGAGCCCAGGGCAAGGATGTACATTACCATGCTCTCGTTGTAATCGCTCCAGACATGAGGGAGAAACTGCTTTCCCGGCTTCCAGCCCATGGCCAGGAACGGCGAGCCGTTGGCCATCCATTCCCAGTCCACCCTCTCGTAAAGATCCTTAGCCAGGTCTTTGATTTCAGGGCTGTCAAAATACTGGGCCGCGGTCAGCGCGCCGGCCATGAATAAGGCCGTGTCTATGGAAGACAGCTCGCAATCCCAGACGCGCCTGCCGGTTTCCATATCCACAAAATGATAGAAGAAGCCGTGCTCCGATTCCATCTTTTCGCTGAAGAATTTAAGCGTGGTCTTTACCTGCTCCGCCGCCGCCTCTTTGCTTATCCAGCCGCGTTCCGCGCCCGCGGTCAGCGCGGCCAGGCCGAAGCCCACCGCGGCGATGGAGGCCGGGGCGTAGCTGAAGTCAGGGGCTTTCGAATTGGAGGCTTTATCCAGCACCAGGCCGTTGGCTGAATTCACGGCTTTGACAAAATACTGGAATGACTGCTTCTCCACCATGTCCAAAAACTCGGCGTCTTTCCTGTCCATCGCGGACAGGCCCCGCGGGCAGACGCCGAGCAGCGATAGCAGGAGAAAAAGTGAAAATTTTGAAGCCATAATATCCAGCCCTTACTTTTAATTCTTACTGTCTATGATACAATACTTGCGCATGGGAATATCTAAGAGGTTTCCGGCGGGTAGAGCGGGATTATTATATAATAGGTGGAAGATATGTCCATTGAAGGGGCCGCGGCCCGGTTCTTATGCGTAATTGTGCTGGCGGCGGGCGGGTGCTCGGCGCGGTACAACGACGGCGTGGTGCTTGAGAAGCAGGGAAGGCTGCTGAAGGCCGCCCAAAAATACGGCGCCTTTGCCCGTGAAAAGCCGGCAGATCCCGACGCGCCCAGGGCGCTTATGGCGGCGGCGGAAATTTACTCCTTGAAGCTCGGGCTTTGCGCGGAATCAAAGCCGCTGCTGGAGCGCCTGGCGCGCGAGTACCCCTCTTTTAAAATGCCGGAGGATATTTTCAGGCGCATCTTTGTCTGCCCCGATTACTTCCCGGCCGGGCCGGGCCTTAAATGGATCTACGGCGACTCCCAGACGCTGGGCCAGAACGCCAGGCAGGTCGTGGAGGTTACGGAACAGGCCTCGGCGGGCTGGGTTGTCAAAAACGCCTTTTACGCCGGCAGCGAGCTGGTGAGCAGCCAGAAAAAGGCTTACCGCTTCGCGGAGACGAATTTTGTCGAAAACCAGGGCGGGAAGGATACCCTTATCCTGAATTACCCGCTTGAGGCCGGCAAGACCTGGGCTTCCAGCGGGCCCGAGGGCCGCCTTGAGTTCCGCGTTGAAAAGACCGGGCTCACGGTGAAGGTCAAGGCCGGTGAATTCCCGGATTGCGTGAAGATCCGCCGCCGGGCCGCGGGCGGTCCCTCCTGGATAAACGAATATTACGCCCCGTGGACCGGTAAAATACTTACAGCCGTGGCCGGCGCGGGCTTTGAGAACAGGGTGACGGAACTTTTGAAATATGAACAAAAAAAATAACGAAGCCGCCCCCGGCCTTTTCGGGGACAGTCTCCCCCCCCCGGCCCCCGCAAAAAAGAGCGGCCTGCTGGCCTTCTCCTATTCCAAGATGTCGCTGTATGAGGAATGTCCCCTTAAGTACAAATTCAAGTACATCGACAAAATAAAGGAAGAGCCCAAGTTTTACTTCGCTTTCGGCAACAGCATACACACGGCGCTGGAATTCCTCTACTCGGTCAAGGCGCCGCCCTTCCCCTCGCTGGAAGAAACGCTGGAGGCTTTCAAAAAGGACTGGGGCCGGAAATCCTACCTTGAAAAAGGCTACCGCACGCCGCAGAAAGCCGAGGACGATTGCCGGAAGGGCCTGGCGATGCTGACGGCCTATTACGAGCACAACCGCGCCGGCTTCAAGCCGCCGTTCCTGGTGGAGTATTCCACCGACGTGGAAGTGGACGGCCTGCTGGTGCGCACCATCTCGGACCGGATAGAGCACCTGGGCGGCGGCGAAATAGTGATAATAGACTACAAGACCGGCAAGGACGTAAAGCGCCAGCCCCTGCAGCTTTATATGTACCAGAAGATAAGCGAAATGGACCCGCGCCTGAAGGAAAAGATTGCCGAGACCTACGGCCAGCGCGTGAGCAGCGTAAAAGTGCGCCAGCTGCTGTATTACCATGTGCCCACCCTCAAGGAATATCCCTTCGAGCGCGCCGGCGACAAGGAAATAGGCGGCTTCTGGGAGCGCGTGCTGGGCGTCGCCGAGTCAATAAAAGGCCTCAAATTCGAACCCACCCCGGCCGACCAGGCCTGCTCCTGGTGCGACTACAAGAGCCTGTGCCCGGCTTTCTTCGGCGGACACCCGCACCCCGCGGCCAGCCAGCCCGCCTCGACGGAGAATATCGAGGCCCTTGTGGACCGCTACGGCCAGCTTAAAGAAAAAATGGACGACCTGCAGGTCCAGCTTAACGCGGTAGCCGAGAGCCTGGGCCGCGCCGCCAAGGACGGCGGGGAATACGCCGGCTCCCAGTATACCGCGCAGGTGAAAAAGAATTCAAAATGGGAATTCGGGAACCGGGAAGCGGTAATCAGCGTGCTCAACAAGTTCGACCTCTACCAGAAGGCCCTCAGCCTCACGCTGACCGGGATAACCGGCGTTCTGGAGAGCGTCGACCTCCCCGAAGAAGCGAGGAAGAAACTCCTGGAGCAGGCCGTCAAAAAAACCGCGACGGAAATAAAGATAGTTAAGAAGGAAGGTCTGATCTGACAGGGGGATTTCACCGCAGAGGCGCGGAGTACGCAGAGAGCAGATGTGAAAGAAGATTCTGTTAATAAATTGTGTTTCCGACTTCTCTAATTCACTCTGCGACCTCTGCGCCTCCGCGGTGAATGTTAAGTTTGCTTATGCCTGAAAAATTCATAATCGTGCTCGACCAGGGGAGCTCAAGCTCCCGCGCCCTCGCCTTCGACCTCGACGGCAACATCCGCTGCAAAGCACAGCGCAAAATAGAAACCAGCTACCCCTCCCCCGGCCTCGCCGAATACGACGCCGAAAAGCTCTATCTCTCGCAGTCCGACAGCCTCGCCGAAGTATTGGCAAAACTCCCCCCGGACTCCGAAGTCCCCGCCCTGGGCATCGCCGCCCAGCGCTCCACCATAGTCTTCTGGGACAGGAACACCGGCGCCCCCCTGGCCCCCGCCCTAAGCTGGCAGGACGGACGCGCCCTCGAGCTGCTCTCCAGGATCCCCCTCTCGAACACGAAAATACACGACCTCACCGGCCTGTACAAAACCCCCTATTACAGCGCCTCGAAAATAGCCTGGGCCCTTGAGAACTATCCGGAAGTTAAGACAGCCGCCGCCGGGAAGCGCCTCCTGATAGCCCCCGTAGCGACCTACATTATCTGGCGGCTTTCCGGAGGCAAAAGCTTCGTGATAGACCCCTCCCAGGCCCAGCGCACCCTGCTCTTCAGCCTGCGCCGCCTGAGGTGGGAGCCGAAACTCCTGTCCGCCTTCGGCGTGGCCCCGGAATTCCTGCCCGAAATAAAGCCCAGCGTGGGCCGCCTCTGCCACGTCGAGGCCTCCGGCCGCCGCATACCGGTAACCGCCATGCTGGGCGACCAGCAGGCCGCGATGCTGGGCCTGGGCCTCGAGACTCCCAACTCGGCCGCCCTCAATTACGGCACCGGGGCATTTCTGCTTGTGAACACCGGCAGGAAGCCGCTGAAAATACGCGGCCTGCTCAGTTCCTTCGGCTGGCAGGAAGGGAAGGGCAAGAAGAAGATCTGCTATTTCGCAGAGAGCACCGTGAATTCAGCCGGCACCGCCCTTGAATGGCTGCGGCAGAAATTCGGCATGTTCGACGACATCGGCGACGTGGACGGCATGTGCCGCAAGTCCAGGAACCGCATCCACTGCCTGCCGGCCATCGGCGGCCTTGGCGCGCCCTACTGGGATTTCACCACCTTCACGACGTTCACCGGCTTCTCCGCCCACTCCGACAAATATGACGTGGTGCGCGGCGTCACCGAGGGCATAGCCTACATGGTGGGCGACGCCTTCGACCTGGTAAAAAAGAAGGGGTTTAATATAGCGGAACTTAAAGTTTCAGGCGGGCTTTCAAAAATAGACTGGCTGCTGCAGTTCCAGGCCGACATCACCGGCGCGCGCATGGTGGCGCTGGAGGAGAGCGAGGCTACCGCCATGGGAGCCGGCCTTGCCGCCGCCCGCGGCCTGGGGCTGTCCCCGCAGTGGACTCCCAGGATCTCAAGCAGGGTTTTTGAGCCGGCTATCGGCGAGGAAGAGCGGCAGAACCTGCTGAAGGGCTGGCGCATCTTCGTGAAAAACATACGCCGCACCAGCCGGGACCTGCGCAAGCTGAATATCCTTCCGCATCCCTGATTATTTTTTTACTTCTTCCAGGTACAGCAGGGCTTCCATGGCGGCCCTGCAGCCCGAGCCTGCGGCCACCACGGCCTGCTTGTAGCGGGTATCCATCACGTCGCCGGCGGCAAAAACACCGGGAACGGAAGTTCCCATCCTGGCGTCCGTGACGATATAGCCCGATCCGTCCAGGTTAACCTTCCCGTCGAAGATCTTCGTCGCGGGCGTGTGGCCTATGGCTATGAAGGCGCCGGTGGTTTCAAGGCGGCGGACCGCGCCTGTTCTTACATTCCTGAAATTGACGCCTGTCAGCCTGGCCTCGCCGGTAAACTCTTCGGGCACGTGGTCGTATACTATTTCTATCTTCGGAGCGGCGCGCAGCTTCTCCTGCAGGCGGAAGGTGGCCCGCAGCGCGTCGCGGCGGTGCACCAGGTAAACCTTTGAAGCGAACTTGGTAAGGAAAAGCGCGTCCTCGGCAGCGGAGTCCCCGCCGCCTATAACGCACACTTCCCTGCCGCGGAAAAAGAAGCCGTCGCAGGTGGCGCAGCCGGAGACGCCCTTGCCGATGTACTTCTGCTCGGAAGGCAGGCCCAGCCAGCGCGCCTGCGCGCCGGTGGCGATTATCACGGAGCCGGCCGTGTAAGACTTCCCGCTGCCCGCTATAAGCGCGAACGGCCCGCGCGAAAGATCCACGGCGGTAATATTTTCCCGGAAGATTATCGCGCCCATGCGCGAGGCCTGGTTCAGCATGCTCTGCATGAGGTCGGCGCCTACGACGGGGCCGGCGAAGCCGGGGTAATTCTCTATCTCCATGGTCTGGAGCAGCTGGCCGCCGGGCGCCACGCCGCCGAACAGCGCCGCGGAAGCCCCCCCGCGGGCCGCGTAGATGGCCGCCGTGAAGCCGGCGGGGCCCGAGCCTATTGTTATGATGTCAAAATGCGTATTCTGTTCTGTCATGAATTCACTTCCTGTACGAGGCCATGGAGGTCGGGGTTTCCCAGAAAGCCACCTTGTGTACCGGCAGCTTCAGGTCGCGGGTGAAGCGCTTAAAGAGAAGTTCGGCCAGGATCTCCGCGGTCGGGTTCTCTGCGGACAGGTAGCAGAGCTGGCCCTGTTTCATAAGTATGGGGGCCAGCGGGTCGGCCTTCGCCAGTATGACCTTGTGGTCCAGATTTTCATCCAGCCAGGCTTTTATCCTTTTACCCAGCTCCGAGAAGTCCATCACCATTTTATCGCGGTTCAGCTTTGCGGCTGTCAGCGTGACCTCCACTACCGCGTTATGCCCGTGCAGGTTCCTGCATTTGCCCCTGTGGTTCAGCAGGCGGTGGCCGTAGGCCAGGTGGAAGGTTTTTTTTATTTTGTACATAAGCCGGCCTTTTTCATAAATTTCCTTACCAGGTTCATGGAGAGGCCCACTACGGTGTCGAAGCGGCCCTCTATCTTTTCAACAAAAATATCGTCGGTATCCTGCACGGCGTAGGCGCCCGCCTTGTCGTGGTGCTTGTAGGCCAGGTCATGCAGCTCGGCCCCGGTCAGCTTGCGTGTCTTGCAGCGCGAAATTTCATTGCCGGCCAGGAATACGCCCTTGTCCAGCCAGATCAGCGCGACGCCGGTATGCACGGCCTGCCAGGAGCCGTTCTGCAGCCGCAGGAGGCGCAGCGCGTCTCTGTGGCTTTCCGGTTTGCCCAGCACCTGGCCCTTGCAGTAGACCAGCGTGTCGGAGCCCAGCACGGGCGAGCCCGGGTGCTTCAGGGCGACGCTGAGCGCTTTTTTGTAAGCCAGCTCCCGCACTATGAGGGCCGGGCGCTTATAGGCGGAGCTCTCGTCGATATTGCTGGGGATCGCCCGGTATTTTATCCCCGCCTGCGCCAGGAGTTCCCTGCGCCTGGGGGATTTTGAGGCCAGGATCAGTGTAGGCATCACTTAACCAGCTGCTTGTAGACCACGGCGGCCAGGAAAATGCCGGCTATGCTCGAAATGTTGAACTTGAAGACCAGCCCGGCGGTGACTTCCACCAGGTTCAGATCCACGGTCGTCGGGTTAAGGCCGGTGTTTATGCCGGTGTTTATAAGCTCGGCCACCCGGCTCCCGGCGGGAAAATAAATATTCAGGACCTTGCTCAGGAACAGCCCCAGCAGCGAGCCCACCACCACGACCACTATCACGTGCAGCGCGTTTTTCATATTTCCCTTATTACGTCGGTCGCCTTATCTTTGGGTATATTCGTGGTAAAAAGGGTGTTCGCGCCTATCCAGTCCTGGTACTCGCGCGAGGCCCCGTCTATTTCGGTGAAGATGGTTTCCGGGACGGCGTAGGGATGGTGGCGCTTCACGAACTGTATTATGTCCTCGCGCAGGATGCGGCGGGTCTTTATTATCAGCAGCGTCTCGGAAGAGCTTTCTATGCGGTTCTTCCACCAGTAGGAGGACTCCACTCCCGGCACCATGGAGACGCAGGCCGCCATGTGCGCTTCCAGCAGGCCGGAGGCTATTTCCCCGGCGGTCTTCTTGTCGCCCACCGTGACGAAACAAATATCGTATTGCGTATTCATAATGATCCCCTTATGCTTTTTTAAGGTAAATTGCAGTCCGAAAACTCCTCCCGCACGCGGTTGATGTCCTCCTGGTGCGCGGCCCGCCAGGCCGCGTCCTCCCTGACCTCGCCGGAGTAGACTATTGCGAAGCGCGTAAAGATGTCGCTCTGCTTGTCGTAGAAATTGCGCTGGAAGCGGTAGATCTCGTATATCGGCATGGCGCGCACCAGGGCGTCGTTCTTCATGGCCTCGCTCATGGGCATAACGCCCTTTCTGACGCGGGCCATGTCGCGCTCATAGAGGAGCAGGTAGAAGGTCTCGTCGTTTATGGCCTGGTGCGTTTTTTCAAGCCAGACCCGCTGGTTCTCAAGGGTGTCCAGCGGCCGCTGGCAGTCGGGGTCGGGCAAGAGCGCCTTCCTGCGGGCCTGCTGCATCGCGTAGGCGGCACCTTCAAGCACATAGGTGCAGAAATCCTTTTTTAGTTCGGACGCGACCCTGGTTTTTTCGAAGTCCGCGTTTACCAGGCCTGTTTCAACTGCGAGCCGCGCCTGGAACAGGGCGCCCAGCTCCTCCTCTTCGGAAACAATTTCATCCAGGCCGCTGAGGGTGTAGAGCCTGTAGATATGGGCCGCGCGGGCCATGGTCAGCGCCAGGACCAGGTCCGATTCCTTATACTCCAGCGGGATGAAGATGGTCCCGGTTTTGAGCGAGAACTTGTGGCAAAGCCCGGCCGAATTGGCGTATTCGAACCTGACGGGGTTCTTGGAAAGGAATTTTAACAGCGCCGCGCCCTGCTGCGTGGAGCCGATGATGTCCATGGCCCGCTCGATGGAGGGCTCGCTGGTGAGGCTCGCCTGGCGGCTGCCGAAGCAGCCGGAGAGGAACAGCAGCGGGATAAGAAGAATCAGGCGTTTATTCATGCTATTTCTCACACAAAGTCACAAAGCCGCAAAGTTTTATTTTCTGTCAGTTCTTCGTGTCTTCGTGCCTTTGTGTGATCTTAGTCTCATTCTTTTTTGCTCTTCTTAGCGGCTGACACTACACGTTTACTTCTTGAACAGCCCTTTTAAAAGTTTGGAGGCGCCGGGGGACAGCTTGTCCAGGGCTTTCTTTACCGCGGGCTGCTCGGCTATGGACTTCATGTCCGCTTTTACCGACGGTTCGCTGAACGTCCCTTTTACCAGCATGCCGACGGGCGCGCTCATCCGCACGCCGCTGGCTTCCTTAAGCGTTGTGTTTATTTTCATGTCCAGCTTTTCGGCGGGCAGGTTTATTGAGCCAGAGGAGGAGACGTCGGCCACGGCGGCGGTGAGGGCCGACTTGTTCAGTTTCATCAGCCCCTTGTTAAAAGAGTAGTCTCCCTCAATGACGTCGAAGTCTATGTTGTTGAAGTCGGGAAGCCGCAGGCCCTTGGACAGCCTGGAGGCTTTCTGCAGGACCAGCAGCGGGTACAGGGCCACCTTGGCGGCCTTGTATTTGCCGGCGAGGGCGTAAAGGTCGGAAAATTTCCCGGGGCCGGCGGTGAACGAGGCCGACCCGTCCAGCGCGTTCATATCGTCCGAGATGTTTACCAGGCTGAGCTTCATCGACGACGGCCCGCAGCGGAAATTGGGGTTCTCTATCGCGCCTATCTGGGCTGAGCCGGCCAGGTCTATGTAGAAAGGCTCACCGGCGGTTTTAACGGCGGGTTCCGTCTTGCCGGCCGGGGCGCCGCCTGCCGCCGGAGTTTCTTTTATTACAAGGCGGGCCAGGTTAAGCTCAAATCCCGCTTTGGGATGTTTCAGCAGGTCGCGCGCCTGGAAGGAGGCGGTGAAGTCCTCCCCGTCCAGTTTTCCCAGCAGCTTTTTGGCGGTAAGAGAGTCCATCGTGAAATCCGCCGCGCCGCTCAGGCCTGAAAGTTTCCTGCCGGCGAACGATGCTCCCAGGCCGTTCAGAACGGCCTTGCCGGTAACCGCGAGCGCGCCGGAATAGGAATAATTCAGCGCGGCGCCGGCCGAGCCGGACAGGGCGTAGGCTCCCAGCCGGTCCGGCGCTATTTCAGCCAGCCTGGAAAAATTTTTCACTTCGGCGTTCGCCGTTCCCGCCGCTGTCAGCTGCGGACCTGAAAAATTCACGTTCGCGCTCCCCTTCAAAGCCAGCGGCGAGGAATCCAGCGAGAAAGACGGGATGACGGCGATCCCGTTCTTCAGGCTCACTCGCGCGGAGACCTCCGCAAGCGGCAGTTTGAGCCCTTTCGGCAGAGGGTACTGCTTTGCCTTCCTGGCCAGCAGGGTGGTGTCTATTTCCGGTATCTGGGCCTTTACGTCGGCCAGGATATTGTACGAGACCTTCGGGTTCCAGGCTGCCCAACCCTTCAGCGAAGCCTTCAGCGGCCCGGCCCGCAGCGCTACGGAGCGCAGTGTTACGTTTTTCGTCGTCAGTTTGAAGTCGGTGTCGGCTTCGATCTCCGGCAGCAGTATTTTAGCCGGGAGGCCCTTGAAAATGGTTTTAAGGTCGGCGGTTGAAAACTCCCTGACGGTCAGGGAGAGCCTGGCGTCCGGTGCCAGCAGGTTCGAGAGAGAGCCTTTAACCTCGCCTTTAACGCCTCCCAGCGCGAACGAAGCTTTTTCGATT
>JAUSCK010000302.1 GCA_030651035.1 Elusimicrobiota bacterium | reverse complement strand
AGCAAAGCAAAACCGGAAGAATCTGTGGAAGATTGCGCCGCGACAGGGGTGGGGAACCTTACATCGCCGCTGCTGTGGGGATTCTATAACTGCCGGAATCTGGGGAACTTCTCGACGCCCCCTTCAGAATCCGGTCTCCGCAATATTAGACGCGCTTTCTACAAATAAAATTCAGTTATTTTCTTGATTTTTCTGTAAGCCATCAGGCCATTGGATGGCATCGCAGTTTAAATCTGGTTTTTCCGGCAGGTTGCTACTGGGATTCTTGCCATGGAATACCCCCATTCATGACAAGCACAACAAAAAACAGCACACATTTACTTTGCGAATATTAAATATTGCTACTATAGTATACTGCCCCCCACTTGACATGTCAATAGCTCAATACAGTTAGAAATATGGATTCCTGACAAAGGCGTGCAGGAATGACGGATTTTTTTAATCCGGCACGCAGAAGCTTGCAGGATATTTTTGCCGCAATTTTTCCACATCAGGAATACTGGTGAATACTGTGCTGACAAAGAAGCGGCTGGTGCGGTTGATGGTCATCGTTGCTTTCCCAGATAGGGCGCAGTCTCTATCTTTGCCGCGATCTCCAGGAAGAACTCACGGGACCAGAGTGAGAGCGATGATTTATCCTTAACAAAGCGGTCCACCTCTTGCCGGGCCTGGTTCACATCCAGTTTGTCGATGGCAGCATGCAGAAGACTGAGCAGATCGGGCCGGGTCAGGGGAGCGGCGCCGGTCCAGTCGCCGGAGTACCGCAGGCGCGCCTCCAGATGGCTCAGGCGCAGTCGCGGATGATGGCCAAGATACCAGACCAGGTCATACCAATCGCGTCCTTTCACCCGTGTCTTCCACTTCCGGCACAGCAGCGCGTGCATCTTTCCGGCGAAGAGGTCGGGCAGGCTGTACACGCGCACAGCAAAGGGCACCGGCAGCAGGACCGCGCGGCTCTCCGTTTCAAACCCGCCGGGCGGATCGGTGTCCACCTCCAGCTTAATCTTCAGCACTTCCTGCGCGTGCAGCTGCCGGGCCAGACCGGGGTTGACCTTGACTACGATTAACTGCTGCAGGGTATTGGCCTTCAGGAAGGCGGATTCGATGGCTGATTCCGGGTTGCGCTTGCGGGCCTCAAAGGAGACGTCGAACCCGAAGCTGTCCAGTTCCCGGCGAAGAGCCTCCCCATAGGCACCGAGGGCAAAATCCTTGTCCGGCGTGAGGAGCGAGAAATCCAGATCTTCGGAATACCGGTCCAGACCGTATAGGACGCGCAGAGCTGTGCCGCCGTAGAAAGCGGCGTGTTCAAAGAACTTGCTGCGCCAGAGGCCGAGCAAGGCGATCTGCTGGAGGATTTCCCGCAGCGCGCTGACATATTCGTCGCGGGTCCGGCAGTTATAGCGCTCGAGCATTTGCTGGATGGCTTCGCTCATTGATGCCTCGTTTTTATGTTGCTTGTCATAATGGGCCACCCGGCCGCCGCGCCAGGCGCTGCGCCAGCATAGTGATCTTTCTCGATGCGAAGGCGCCGGCAATAGCGGCGAGCCGGTCAGTGTCCAGCGAAGACAGCCGCTGTTCGTCCATGCGCAGGTCTTCGAACAGGTAGGCGTCAAAGTCCTTGAGGCTGGCCGGACTAAAGCGCTTGTCCGTCCACACCTTGTCCACAAGGGCCTTCTCGGGCGAGGCCATCAGGCATCGGGCGTCGCCTTCGCCCGACCAACGGATGCCGGGCGCGTAGCGCCTCAGCGCAAGGGGCCGGTAGGTGAACACCCCGAACGGCGTGCTGAACCGCCGGCTCTCGCCTGTGGTGACCGAGGTCACGTTCTCCACACGCTCCGGTATCATTCCGTAGTGGCTCAGGGCATAGTCCAGGCTGATATATGAGGGGCCGTAGATCAGATTAGCCAGAAGTTCGCGGCTAAGCGGGGCGCGGCGGTAGCGCTCGCCGAACACGTAGAGTCCCTTGCGCACGCGAATTAAACTGCCGTCGGCCAACAGCCTGCTGATACGATCCCGCGGCTTGGCGTAGCCATGCAGATAGGACACCAGTTGCTGGTAGTCCAGCACATCTGTGCGCGCCTGCTCCCGAATGTCCATTGCTGTTATCACGATAAGAGTTTATAATATTATCGGCAGTATGTCCAGTATATTTGGACATACTACACACACATAATCATCTTTCTGAGCAGTTACTAAATGGATTCCCGACTACAGGCCTCGGGAATGACAGATTTTTATTAATCCGGTATGTAAAGGCTTTGGGGCTATTCAATCTGCTATTTGGTCTCTTATTGCCGTCACATCCAGGATAACGATCCTGCCGTCTACCGAGCTGAAAACGCCGTCTTTGAAGGGGATGCCGCTGGCTAGGATCGTTTTCATCCTCGGCAGGTCAACCAGGGCTTGGCCGGCATTCAACACTTCTTTAAAACCGATCTTGGGGCTGAATTTGTTGGTGTCAAGAAAGCGGTAGCCATATGCCGTGGGGCCGCTTTCGGGGGTATGCTCAAGCATCCAGCCGACAATTGCATGGCCCTCGCCCTCATCAAGGATAAGCATCACCAGCGGACGGAATTCCATGCGCTCCAGGATGCTCGCAAAGAGCACGGCGTTATCGATACAGTTCCCGCTTTTTTGCGTGGTTTCACCAGGGGACAGGACATTTTGAGAGACTCCGGCTTTATATCTAAGCACAAGCGGGGTGCTTTTATAAGTTCCTGGATAGATCTTTTCCAAGGTATTATACGCCAGTTCTACCTGCTCCAGGGAATCGCGGGTCTTTTCCTCCAGCGTCCTGTTGTCTTTTGTCCCCCGGAACGCTCCCGGGGATTGATCGCCCACAATATTTATGGTCGGCTCCGCCAGTTTGCCTGTTTGGCTTGCGCTGTCAACAACTATCGCCACCTCCGCGCTCTGCGGGTCAACCCAGTTAACCAATGACGCCAAAAGGTTAATTTCTTTGCCCGCGGCATCTTTCAGCACCGGGAAAAACCGGCTTTTGGGATGGATGCGTATTCGGGGCTCCCGGGATGATATTGTTTGATAGGAACCGTCCGGCATGACGCGTTCCACTGTAATGCTATAAGCCGCGGATGGCTCGGCAGCAGAACTTATTTCAGGCTGGATATCCGGGAACAGCTCAACTTCTTTTTGACTGTCAGCCGGAACGTCAATGCCGTCAACGAACTGTTCCTTCCCCGAGTTTTGCAGCACATGCCGCACACGGAGATGCGCCTCCCGCCCTGTTTTGTTTTTAATGGTGAGTTTGGCCGCCGAAGCGCCGAGTCTTTTTAAGTCCTGGATTTGTCCCGTTGGGAGATCTTTCAGGATTTTATAGGCGACATCAAACTGGTCCTCGGGCTTGGTCGCGGCGGTCAACACGTAGGCCTTATCTGAAACCAGCACAAGCTCATTGGAGCCGCCGGGGAGCAGGTCGGAAACAAGCAGCGTTACCTCCCTGCCGCCGGAAGGGTATTCAAAACCGGAAACCAGTTTAAGATCGTTATCTAAAACCAGCAGGTTATTGTTATCTGTCACGGCAAAATAGTCCGGCCTCCCGGTTCTTATAAAATCATTTCCGGCCAGCACCGACACAGGCCCTGTGCTCGCATAAGTGCCTAAAAGTTTAAGGGCGGGATCGTATTTCCTTATAAGCCCCTCCCTGCCGCCGATCACAATTTCGGACCGGCCGCTCCCGGCGGCATTGGAGATCACAAGCCCTTTATCCTCTAACGACATATCGGAAGGGACTTTATTTTCGAATTCGCCGGTGAGGCCGTTGATCGTGGCTAAAAAGCCGGAATCGGCGTCTTGTATATGCTGCCACGCCCGGTACGCGCTGACAACGATCTCTTCCGTGCTGTCGCGGTCTATATCCTGCACCGCTATGCGCGCGCCGGTAAAATATCCGCCTAGTTCCCGGATCCAGTTTGCCCGGCCTGCTTCCCTGAAGGAATAAAGATAGCTGGTGGAATCGTTTCTCGTATCCGGGGCCACATTCCCGTTGTCGATCGAATAGCCTGCCGCCAGCACATCAGGCTGCCCGTCACGGTTTATATCATGCACCAGCACCTGGGTTATGGCGGGGCCTGCCGGGTAGTACCATTTCTGGGCTCCGGTGGCTGAATCCAGTGAAAGCACTCCCCTGGGAAGACGCTTGTAGCCGGCTCCCAGGGATAAGATAACTTCCCGCTTCCCATCCCCGTCCATATCGGTTACTCCGTGTATAGCCGCCCCGAACGCGTTCTCCATTTGCTCGCTCAGGACCGAGATTTCATGCGGGTTAATAACAAAGCGTTTTATGACAGCTCCGCTGCCTTTCAGAAAGAGGACGACAAGTTTATTCTTAACGCGGCCGGCGAGCAGGATGTCGTCAATCTTATCGCCATTTATATCCTGCAGCGCCCCTATACGCAACTCCCCGGCCACGCTTGCGCTGGAAAGTAAAATGCCCCGGCCTGAGTACACGGAAATCTTGTTCCCGGCCTGGGCCACCAGTTCTATTTTCCCGTCCCCGTTAACATCCCCGGTAAGCGCCAGGTCAGCCGGCACTGACCATTTGGTTACCAATTCAAACGGGCCGGAAATCTTTTCCGGCGACGGATATGGATAAAAACTCCCCCCCCTGAGCTCGCACTGCGGGACCCGCCAGCCTACAGGGCGGCCGGGCGCTTGCCCCCGGAGAGGAGTGAGCATCCCCGTTTGCAGCGCCAGAAGTAAGACAAAGAAGGAGCGTTTCATTTTTATCGTACCTGCTGCCACTTGCCGTCTTTTGACTGGTACCAGCGGCCTTCGGCCGTAAGTTTTCTGGAAGCGGAGGAAAACTCGCGGACGATCTCGGGTTTTATTATATCTTCAGCCTTGCCGAGTTTTAGGCCCAGCTGGGCGGAATAAAGCTTTATTAAATCTTCCCTGTCCCGGTTCTCCGCGTCAACGGTGTTGTTTTCGCTTCCAGAAAGTGCGCCGGCTCCGGGCAAAGCGGACAAAAGGCCGTTATAGTCTTCGCCGATCCTGGCCGCTGTTTTAAGAGCCTCTACGGCCTCTAATCTGGCGTGGCGGGCGTTTAAGGCTTTTTTTATTTCAGCAGTAAGTTCAATATCTTTCAGCTGGCCCCCGGACAAAGCGCGCACCAGGGCGGAATCCTCCCGCATGCCGGAGCCCCGGAAAACAAGGCCGGGCTTTACTGACGCTACGGCATAAAGCGCTTGTTCAATTTTAAGGATGTCTTTAACCGCAGCCCGGATGTCTTTGATCGCCGTCGCCGGCAGTTTTATAGTCGCAGCGCTTTTGAAGGACGGGACTTTATTTTGCCCGTCAGCAGCAGGACCAGCGATCGGCGGGAGCCCCGGCGGCAAATTCCTGTAAACGGCAAAATAGCCGCCGATAACAACACACGTTACGGACGCCAAAGCTAAAACGGAAATACCCCAGTTCCACCGGGACGGCGCAGGCTGGGGCGTGGCCGCTATTTTATCCGCCACCCTGGCGAGCAGGCCGGAAGGCACGGGAGGTGCGCCCGGCAGCTCCCACAGTGCATTTACGGATTGATTTAGCCCCTTGCAGAATTCTTTACAGGCGTCACAGCCGGCGAGATGCGCGCTCATCTCCTCATGCAGTTGCGGCTCCAAGGTGCCGTCCAGGCTCCGGGAGTACGCCTCCTGCGCTTCTTCATGATTCATACTTTATCTCCGGTAATCTTAAAATACGCTTCCCGGAAAGCGACCCGTGCCCTGAAAAGCCAGGCAGCCACGGTCCCCTGCGGGATATTAAGAACTGCCCCGATATCCTCGTAGCTGAAGCCTTCCAGTTCGCGAAGGACAAGGACTTGCTTATATACCGGATCAATAGACTCAAGGACCTTCCGGATAGAACAAATTCTCTCCAGGGCCTCCAGCTGGGCAGGCGCGCCCGGGCTGGGATCGGCGATCTGCATAACCGGCTTATCGTCGTCGCCTGAGTCGCCATCGAGCGAGATTTCCCGGCGCTTAATAGATTTTCTTTTGCGGTCGGCATGGCAATTGAACTCAATGCGGTAAAGCCAGGTGGCGAAGCCGGCCTGGCCGCGGAATTTAGGGATAGCGATCCATGCCTTGACATAAGTTTCCTGGACCAGGTCCTCCGCATCGGTTTGGTTCCCCGTAAGCCGCCAGGCGTTAGCCCACGCCTGCACATGCGTAGCCGCCATAAGAGCCTCGAACGCGGCCCTGTCGCCGCTTTGAGACTTCAGGACCAATTCCCCTTCCGTGGATCCGGCTTCTGTCATATTAGACGCGCTTTCCCTGAAAAAAATTCAATTAGCTGCTTCTCACTCGAAAATTGCAAACAAATAACCTGTGCAGGCCTATAGTGTGGCCGCAACAACCACGACAGAAGCCTTACTTGTAGTGTTTATCCCGACAGTTGCAGTATAACAAAGGCGGCTAACGGCATTAATATCCCGCAACGAAGCAATTGCAGGAATATTTCCTATTGTTCCAGCTCATTGTCCAGTTTTAATTTCAGTTGAAAGATGGCCTCAGCCCGGAGCTTGTTTTTTACCCAGGCCTTCTGCTTAGAATCAAGCAGTTCACCCATGCCGGCAAGAATGTTTTTATCGGTCATCTTCTCCAGGAGAGCAATACACTTGCGCAGGAAATCTTTAAATGGCATTCCTGTCCGCGCTTCCACGATTTGCCTGTTTACCGGCCAATTTTTTTCCAGGAAGAACCAGACGTCAAAGATATCGCGATTGGTTCTGCCGATCCGCTCATACATCGCCACCAGTTTGTGGGCGGCCATATCTTCTTTTACCATGACTTTCATTGAAATGCCAAGATAAGACTTCACTTCATACTTCGAGCCAAAGTCCCGGCGGTTTACTTCAACCTTGACGTTCTGCGCGCCCTCGATTTTATTGTCATACGAAAGTATATAGAAAAGATTAAATCTTTTCTTTTCAGCTTCTTTTACCGTGCCGTAGTTTGCCAGGATCATTTTAATCCTTTTAAACACATAATCCTCTTTATCGGCGGTGAGCAGGTCAAAATCCAGATCCACGGAAAAACGGCTTAAGTCATAAAATAAATATGCGGTTGTACCGCCCTTGAAGCCCAAAACAGGCCCGATAGTGGAGTCGGCATAAATATCCTTAAGAATCCTGATCAGGATATTTTTGTGCGTTATTACGTTAAGAGTCATAGTCCGGCAAACTCGCCATAAAGCCGGTTATTTAAGCCCGGCTTTAAACGCTTCATGATACTGTTTGACCTTTTTTCCCATACGTTTATTGCCGCCATAGATGGGCAGGATCTCATAGACCCTGTCCCAGTTAAGGGGCGATAGATTATCAAAATGATAGTCTTTATAGCTGTAAATAACGTCCAGGAACGCCCTCTCCGGAGAGGCGATTGCGTAGTTTTCCTGATTTTCAATTCCGGCGCGAGCAGTGAGAACGGCGGCCTTTATTCTTTTATAAGAATAGGTCCCGTTGTCGGCGACTATTTCCCTGGTGAGATACGACGCGGTGAAAATCCTGTCGTAATACTGAAAGACAACGCCGGCCCTGGCCAGGACAGTTTCAAAACTTACATACGCGGGTGTAAATATTTTTGTCGCCAACTCAAACTTATTGTAAGTTTTATCCTTGGCGTAAATGCCCCTGCGAACACGATAAAGAGCTCCGCCTTTCACATAGTAGTTTATCCTCACTTTTGCCGCGTTCGTACCGGTATCTCCCCAAAGAAGCATAATGTCTTTGGCGGAGAATATTGTCCTGCTTGAACGCAATATTGCTGAAAGGTAATCGCCTTTTTTCATATATATCTACTGTAGACTAGCTTTAACCTTACTAGCAGTATGCATTCTACACTATAACCCACTTAACGTCAAAATCATCTCCCGCAATGTATCATTACGGATAGGAAAGATCAGCAGCCGGCTTTCCTGTAAAGCTGGTCGGCGGCTTTGTTGGCGCGCTCGGCCAGTTTGAATTCGTCGACGTTGACGAGACGGCCGTTCTTGACCACCACCTTGCCATTGACTATGGTGTATTTTGCGCGGTGAGAAGAGCCGCAGAAAAGCAGGGAGGCAAGCGGGTCGGATTTGGAGCCAGCGAAGTCGAGCCCGGAAACATCGAAGATGGCGATGTCGGCGGCCTTGCCGGGTTCAATGGAGCCGATATCGTTACGCCCCAGGACGGAGGCGCCGCCCTGGGTGGCCAGCTTGAAAGCGTCGCGCGCGGGCATGGCGTCCACGCCGGCCTTTACGCGCTGCACCAGCATGGCCTGGCGTATCTCGCCCAGCATGTCCGAGCAATCGTTGGAGGCGGAGCCGTCCACGGCGAGCCCTACCGGCACCTTGTGCTTCAGGAACATCCGTATGGGCGCAATGCCCGAGCCCAGGCGGAGGTTGGAGCAGGGGCAATGGGCCACGCCGGTGCGGGTTATGCCCATCTTTTTCGCCTCGGCCTCGTTAATATAAACGCAGTGGGCGAACCAGGCGTTGCCTTCGGAAACCCAGCCGACGGATTCCATATATTCCAGCGGCCGCATCTTGAAAAGCTTTTTGCAGAAGGCTTCTTCGTCTATTGTTTCGGCCAGGTGGGTATGCATGCGCACGCCCCATTTTTTGGCCATTACCGCCGTGAGCTTAAGCAGTTCCGTGGTGACGGAGAAAGGCGAGCAGGGCGCCAGGGCCACGCGGGTCATTGCGAACTTCTGCGCGTCGTGGAACTTGTGCACCAGCCGCTCGCAGTCCTTCATTATAAAATCTTCGGTCTGCACCACGCAGTCCGGGGGCAGCCCGCCGTTGGAGCGGCCGCGCGACATGGAGCCGCGCGTGGCGTGGAAGCGGATGCCGAGCTCCCTGGCGGCCTCAATCTGCGTATCTATAAAGAAGCCGCTGTCTTTTTTCGGGAAAACATAAAGATGGTCGGAGCTGGTGGTGCAGCCTGTCAGCAGCAGCTCGCCCAGTCCCACCTGGGTGCTGGCGTAAACGGCCTCGGGGTTGATGTGCTTCCAGATGTCGTAGAGGTAAATAAGCCAGTCGAAGAGCTTGGCGTCCTGCACCTTGGGCAGGTTGCGGGTGAGCGTCTGGTAAAGGTGGTGGTGGGTGTTCACAAAGCCCGGCAGCACCACGCAGCCGGCGGCGTCTATTACAGTATCGGCTTTTACCTTGAGATTCCTCCCGACCTTCTTTATTTCGGGACCTTCAATATAGACGTCGCCGCCTCCGATCTCGCGGCCGTTCCCGTCCATAGTGGCGAGCACAAGCGCGTTCTTTATCAAAAGGGTTTTCTGTTTCATAATAGTCTCCTGAATTATATTATAGTAAAATCAAAATAACGGCATAGACTTACAAATGATAGAAAACGGCGCTGAAATAAACGGGCACAGGATCACCGGCGAGCTCGGCCGCGGCGGCATGGGCGTGGTTTACCGCGCCTATGACAAGACCCTGAAGCGGGACGCCGCGATAAAGATGCTGCTCCCGGAGCAGGCCACCGAAACCAATAAGAAAAGATTCCTCCGCGAGGCGGCCGCCATAGCCAGGTGCGGCCATCCCGGCATAATAAAGATCTATTCCTACGGCGACCACGGCGGCCTGCCTTACTTCGCGATGGAATTCGTGGACGGCAAGCCGCTGGCCTCTTTCCTTGACCTCGCCCGCACGATAAAAAGTTCGGCCGATATCGAAGAGCTGAAGAAATACGGCTACATACAGCCCCCTTCTCCCGGCGACGAGGACCTCCCTTATTTCCTGCGTCCGCTCGCGGCCTCCCCGCTGGCCGACGGGGATTACGAGAACCACGCCGCCGCGCTCATCGCCGGCGTGGCCGACGCGCTTTACGAGGCGCATTCCCTGGGTATCCTGCACCGCGACATAAAGCCGTCGAACATACTGCTCTCCAAAGTCGGTCTGCCCAGGCTTGCGGACTTCGGCCTCGCAAAGATGTCCGGCTCCGGCGACATAACCACAGGCCAGCCGCGGCTCGGAACCCTGAGATATATGGCGCCGGAAATGTTTTCCAACGCGGAGGGAGGCCCCGCCGCCGACATCTACGCGCTCGGCACGGTCTTATACGAGCTGCTTACCCTGGAGCACCCGTTCGAAACCGACAACACCGCCGCTTTCATAAAGGCCGTGACGCAGGGGAAATGCCCCCCGCCGTCAAAGCGCAACAAGGAGATCTCCACCGCGCTGAGCCTCGTTACGATGAAATGCCTTGAGAAGGACCCCGCCCGCCGCTACGGCGACGCGCGCGAGCTGGCCGACGCGATACGCCTGGCCGCCAGGCCGAAAGGGCTGAAAACCCAGATACTCGACGGGATAAAGGGCCTGCTGAACCCGGGTGAGCGGCTGACCGCGCCGGCCTCGGCCCCGGAAAAGCCGCCGCAGCTCTCCGCGGCCGACAGGAAGGAGGCCTCGCGGCTGCTGGAAGAAGCCAGGCGCGTCTACTTCTCCGATTTCTCAGTGCCTAAGGCATACAGCCTCCTGCTCAAGGCCCTGAAGCTGGACTCCTGGTCGGTCGACGCCAATTATATGCTGATTGTGCTGTCCTACCATATGGGGATGCAATCGGCCGTGAGCAAAGCCGTGCCAAGGATGACCCAGCTGGCAAAGACGGCGCCGGACCAGGACACCAGAATGCGCGCCGGGCTCCTGGCCGAATACCTCGACGGTTCCAGGAACTGGCTTAAGACGATGGAGACCTACCTGCGGGACGGTCACGAAGACCCCTGCGCCCTCGCCATCTGCGCCCGCGCAAGGATGACCGCGAACGACTACGCCAAGGCCAGGGAGTACGCCGACCGCATCGCCCGGGCCGTTCCGGGCGCCGGGCTTTTCGGGTGGTTCGTAGACGCTTTCTCCAACGGCTGGATGGGAAAGCATGAAAAATCCATGGAGATCACGCGCGCCGCGATAAAGCGGCACCCTGAGAACGTCATGCTCAGGTTCGCGCTGGCGCAAGGCCTGCTGGAACTGGGGAAATTGGACAAAGCCGAAGAGGCTATGAAGGGGGCGGCCGGCCTTCCGGAGCAGAATGATTTTTTCATCTTCCTCCTGGCCGAGCTGGCTATCCTGAGGAAGGACTATAAGACCGCCTGCGTGGAGCTCAGGAAGTTCATAGGCGCGGGACAGCATGACGCGATGGCGAACACTTATTACCGCCTTAACACGCTTTACTCCCTGCGCGGGGACAGGAAAGAGGCGCTCAGGCACCTTGAAATAGCGCGCAACCTGGCCCCGGAGATGCACTTCAAGAGCAACGAGGAACTGGCGGCGCTGGTGGAAGGCAGCGTTGAATTCCGCTCCTCTTTCGAAGACCTGCCGCTGGAGTGCCTGGAGCTTAACTTCTCCAGGGGGAAGCAGGCCCTGCTGGAAAACCTTTTCTCCGCGCACAACAACTGCGGCTCCGCCTCTTCCACGGTCTATATTTTTGAAACGGATCCGGAGCCCAGAGCGGTCAGGGCCTGGATGTTCTTCAACGAACACAATCTGCGGGCCGCCAGGAAAACCGCTATTTTCCTCCCGTCGCTGCCGCTGTCCTCCTTCACCGACGCGAACGGGAACATCCTGAAGTGCGAATTCACCAGGACGCAGTCGGAGTACGGCAGATACCTGGCCGCGGTAAATTATGCCGCGCCGCTGAAACACCTGGCGCTGGGGCCCGTTGAAGTGCAGCTGAACCTGGAGGGGCTCTGGAAAGAAAGACAGGGCGGGCTGATCGACCTGCGCCTGGACGAACCCGGCCACCTGCCCGGGCACCGCTGCCACATCCTGGCGCTGCCTGTCGATTCGCAAATCGTCGAGCTTTCAGCCAAGCCTGAGAAAGAGCTGCTGCGCGGCCGCTTCCGCTTCCTGATCTATTCGCGCTTCTTCTTCGACGGCGAACATTTCCGGCTAACGGCGAAGTTCCGGCATAAACAAGCGTAAAATTACTAAAATCTATCATCTTTAAAAAGGCACTACATGAAGAACAAGATCACTTTCCTGACCGACTCGCAGCTCAAGGCCGAGGCGGAGCGCTGCCTCTACTGCGAGGAGAAACCCTGCAAGACGGCCTGCCCGGCGGACTGCTCCCCGGCCGATTTCCTGATGGCCGTGCGGCAGATGGAGAAGTCGGATTTCAAGCGCTCAGCCGCCCTGATAATGGGGAACAACACCTTCGGCGGGGTCTGCGGCGCGGTCTGCCCGGACTGGTTCTGCGTGAGAGCCTGCTCCCGCAAGCTTTTCGACAACCCGATAAACATCCCGGCCGCGCAGGCCGCCGTGGTGCAGAAGGCTAAGGAACTGGGCGTGATGCCGCAGTTCAAAAAGGCCGAACCCAACGGCAAAAATGTAGCCGTGGTAGGCGCGGGCCCGGCCGGCTTCGCCGCCGCGGGAACGCTAGCCCAGCTTGGGTACAAAGTGGATATTTTCGAGAAAGGCAAAAAGGCCGGCGGCGCCTGCAAGCTGATACCCGACGCGCGCTTCCCCAAAGAAGTGCTGCGCACGGAAATCGAATTCGTGAAAACGCTGGGCGACATCTCGGTAAAAACCGGCTCGGCCGTGAAAGACCCGGCCTCCCTGCTTAAAAAATACGACGCGGTAATAGTGACCGCGGGCGTGGAGAAGCAGATAAAGCTCGGGATAGAGAACGAGAACCTGGGCGTGGAAGGCCTGGAATACCTGCGCAATTCTTCGAAGTACAAAGTGAAAGGCCGGAACGTGGCCGTGATAGGCGGCGGGGCGGTGGCCGCCGATTGCGCCATGAAGGCGCTTGGGCTGGGCGCGGCCAAAGCCGAGATCTTCACCCGCAAGAACATCGGCGAGATACAGCTGCCGGAGCACGAGCTGCGCGATATATTGAAGGCTGGTATCAACATAAACGCGAAGAGCCGCATCACGGCCATACTTAAAGGCGGGAAAGGGATAAAGATAGTGCGCCTCGACGACAAGGCGAAGGATATCCCCGGCACGGAGCAACTGCGGACCGATCTCGCTTTCGTGGTGCTGGCCATCAAGAACCTCCCGGTCTTCGAAGACAAAAAGCAGAAAGGCGTCTTCCTGGCCGGCGACTGCCGCAACGGCGCGGCCACCGTGGTGGAAGGCGCCGCCTCCGGCAAGAACGCCGCCATGGAGGCCCACGCCTTCATGCAGGGCAAAAAGGCCCGGGCCGTACCCGACAACAATAAGAGCGCCGTAGTACTTGAAGGCCGGAACATGCTGCCGGTCTCCCTTGAGACCGATTTCTTCGGCCGCAAGCTGCGCTCCCCGTTCATCATCTCCGCCTCCCCCCACACCGACGGCTACGACCAGGTAAAGCGCGCCTACGAGGCTGGCTGGCCCGGCGTGGTGATGAAGACCGCATTCGACGGCCTGGATATACATATCCCGTCCGAGTACATGGTGACCTTTACGGAGAACACCTACGGCAACTCCGACAATGTCTCGGGGCACCCGCTCGACCGCGTCTGCAAGGAGGTAGCGCGGCTGGTGAAGGAATTCCCCGACAGGCTGACCGCCGCTTCGACCGGCGGACCCGTAACGGGCGACGACGAGGCGGACAAGAAGGTCTGGCAGGCCAACACGCTAAAGCTGGAAAAAGCCGGGGCCATGGCGGTAGAGTATTCCCTCTCCTGCCCGCAGGGCGGCGACGGGACCAAGGGCGACATAGTTTCACAGGACCCGGAGCTGGCCGCCAAGATCATAGACTGGGTGATGGAAGTTTCCAACCCTGAAGTGCCTAAACTTTTTAAACTGACCGGCGCCGTGACCGCCATCTGGCAGGTGGTGAACGCGATAAAGCAGGTTTACGCGAAGTACCCCCACAAGAAGGCCGGCATAACGCTGGCCAACTCCTTCCCGGCGCTCTCTTTCCGCAAGCGCCTCTCGGGGAAAGGCAGATGGGACGAAGGCATGGTGGTGGGCATGAGCGGCGAGGGCGTAGCCCCGATAAGCAACCTCACCATAGCCAAAGCGGTAAACCTGGGCGTGCCTATCTCCGGCAATGGCGGGCCGATGGACTATAAGGCCGCCGCGCATTTCCTAGCGCTGGGCGCGAAGTCGGTGCAGTTCTGCACTATCGTCATGAAGTACGGCTTCGGCGTGATAGACGAGCTGAACTGGGGCCTGAGCCACATGCTCGAAGAGAAGGGCTATAAGTCTGTCGGGGAATTCATAGGCTGCGCCCTGCCCGCCCCCGTAACCGGCTTCATGGACCTGACTCCCGTCAAAAATATCCCCGGGCCGGACGCGGACCTCTGCCGCCACTGCGGCAACTGCCTGCGCTGCGGCTACCTGGCGGTAAAGCTGGACGGGGACAAGGTTCCCCAATTCGACGCCTCGAAGTGCATAGGCTGCTCCCTCTGCGTCAAGAAGTGCTTCTCCGGAGCGCTGAAGATGAGGAAGCGCACGGCGAAGGAGCTGGCGCGGACGCCGGAATAAAAACCATGAAAAACATTCTAATAAAGAACGGAACCATCGTCACGCTGGGCGAGAAGAACCGCGTGCTGGCGGGCTACGCCCTGCTGATAGAGGACGGGCTGGTGAAAAAGATAGCCCCGCAGAAGAACTTCAAGGGGAAATATGCGAAGGTCATAGACGCTTCCGGCAAGCTGGTGATGCCCGGCTTCATAAACGCCCACATGCATTTTTACAGCACCTTCGCCCGGGGGCTCGGCAAGGCCCCCCCGTCGCGGAATTTCGTCGAGATCCTGAACAACCTCTGGTGGCGGCTGGACAAGCAGCTGACCAACGCCGATTCCTACTACAGCGCTGTGATCCCGCTGATAAACGCCGTGAGAAAGGGCACCACCACCCTGATAGACCACCACGCCAGCCCCTTCGCCATAACCGGCTCGCTGGCCTCGGTGGAAAAAGCGGTGCGCGAGACCGGCCTGCGCGCCTGCCTCTGTTACGAAGTCTCGGACCGCGACGGGAAAGAAAAAGCCAGGGAGGGCCTCGACGAGAATTCCGCCTTCATAACGGCGGCCGCGGCTAAGAACGACAATACTATAAAAGCCATGTTCGGTCTGCACGCCTCGTTCACGATTTCGGACGAGACCCTTGAGGAGGCGGCCTACCGCGGCCACAAGCTGGGCGCCGGCTTCCACATCCACACGGCGGAGTCCCAGGCGGACCAGATCGAGTGCGAGTCCCACCACAAGATGCGCGTGGTAGAGCGCCTGCGCGACTTCGGTATCCTGGGCCGGAAGTCCATAGCCGCGCACTGCGTGCACGTCAACGAGGCGGAAATCGAGATCTTAAAGGAAACCGGCACCGCCGTAGTCCACAACCCGCAGTCCAACGCCAACAACGCCGTGGGAATAGCGGACATCACCGGCATGGCGGCCAAGGGCGTGCTGGTGGGCCTGGGCACCGACGCGATGACCGTGGACATGATGGAGGAAGTGCGCGCGGCCCTCTGGCTGCAGCATCTGAAGCGCGACCCGTCGCAGGGCTTCCTGGAAGCGGCGCAGGCGCTGCTGGTGAACAACGCCGCGATAGCCAACCGGGCCTTCAAGGGCCTGGGCGAGCTGAAGGAAGGCTTTGCCGCCGACCTGGCGATAATAGATTATCTCCCCCCCACGCCGCTGGACGCCTCCAACTTCTACGGCCACCTGGTATTCGGCATCAGCCAGAGCACGGTGGACACCACCATAGCCGCCGGCCGGGTGCTTATGGAAGGCAAGAAGCTGAAACTGGATATAGACGAGGCGGAAGTCTCCGCCAAGTCGCTGGAGCTGGCAAAGAAACTCTGGAAGAATTTCTAGCAAGACCTGAATGTAAAAAAGCCCGCGTTAACTGCGCGGGCTTTTTTATATCAGGGCGCGGCCTATTTTACCGGGGTTTTGCCTTCGACGCAGATGCTGGTATTGACCTTGCCGTTCGCCTTTATAATATCGAAAAGAGTTTTAGCGTCCGCCTTGGACAGCCTTATGCAGCCGTGCGAAGCGGGCTTGCCAAGCAGGTGTTCGGCCTCTGTCCCGTGCATGGCTATATTGCCGTTGAAGAAAACGGAGTTAGGCATCGGCGCCTTGTTATAGAGGCTCGAGTAATGCATGGTCTCTATGAAATCAGGGGCGAAGCACTTGCCGCTGCCGGGGGTGCCGTGCTCGGGCGCCAGGCCGGAGGAGATCTTAAAAACCTTGCCGACACCGGGGCCGCTCACGGTGAGCCGCTGCGTGCCCAGGTTTACCCTGACCTGCACGGTGGCGCTGAGCGCCAGCGCGTTGCTGATCATATAGCGCGAGCCGGCGGGCAGACCGAATACCAGCCCTACCTCCTCCGGGGTATGTTCGTCGACGAATTTATCCGGGTCAGCGGCGGCCTCCGCGCGCAGGGCCTCCAGGGACCTCTCAGCCGCGGCTTCCGCCGAGCCGACTATCTCAGAGCCCGCTATGCGCGGGAAGCTTACCGCCGGCAAACCGGCAACGCCGGGGACCTTATCCAGGCCCGGCAGGTCAAAAGCGAAGCCGGCGGAGGTTAAAGAGAGGAAAGCCGCAACCAGCGCAGCGTGGTAAATTTTCATTACCCCTATTCAATCAAAAATCACGGCAGTGCCGTATGAGCCGAAAGCACCTGAAAAACAGGATCTTTCGGACTACCCGTATATAGGCCCTTTATCCCGCGCTCAGCGGGTCCCGAAAATATCCCTGAACCTTTCCTCGACGCCGCGCTTTATCCCCCGCAGCGTCTCGCTGTCCGCCTTCAGCTTTTCCAGCGCCAGGACCACCGCCTCGAATTTTTTCCTGAACATCATCCCGGAAACGCCCATCAGGCCTTCCAGCTTTTCCGGCGGCACTTCTTTCAGCAGGCTGGTCATCTGGTTCTGGGCGAACTCGACCCGTTCCAGGGCGCTGCCCAGGTCGGACTTGAAGCCCTCCAGGAAGGTCGCGGAAACCAGGGCGTCGGCGTATTTGGCGCCGAATTTTTCAAAGCGCTCGTCGTTCTCTTTCTTTGTCCCCGCGAAGCACTCCGTGCACTTGTTCTGCAGGTCGGCCTCGAGGCGCCGGGTGAGCTCCTCAAGGGCCTGCGCCCGCCGCCCGGCGGAAGCTTCCAGCGCGGCCTCGATGCCCTCCGCCTTAAGGATATTCTCCGGGCCCAGCTTGCCGAATTCCGCTGTCCTTTCGGCGAAGACAGCCGCCTGCTCGCGCAGGAACCTCCGGTGTTCCGCGGCGGATTCCGCCGCTTCGCACCGTATCGCCTCGGCTTCACCGGCGACTTTATCGTGCAGGTGCTCGAGCTCGCCCCTGACGCAGTTGCCGAGGAATTCCTTGAAAGACTCGGCGCTCACCCTCATCAGGGCGTGGAACCCGCGCGAGGCGGCTTCCTGCGAGGCCGCGGAGTAAGCCGCGGTCTTTTTCATAAATAAAGCCGCCTGGTCGCGCAGGAACTTCAGGTGACTCTCTGCGATCTCCGGGCGGGCGACCAAGGATGATATTTTCTGGTCCTGCACGGCGAGACGGGCAGAAAGCCCCTCGATGGCCGCCGCGGGCTTGAGTGCCAGGGCGGTTATCTTCTGCTCCAGGCCGGAGAAGCCGGCCGCAAGCCCGGCGATGGCCGCCGCGGGCCGGTCAGCCAGGGCGGTTGTCTTCTGCTCAAGCCCGGCGAGGCTGGCCGCAAGCCCGGCGATAGCCGCCGCGGGCCGGTCAGCCAGGGCGGTTGTCTTCTGCTCAAGCCCGGCGAGGCCGGCCGTAAGCCCGGCGATGGCCGCCGCGGGCCGGTCAGCCAGGGCGGCGATCTTCTCTTCAAGCCCGGCGAGGCCGGCTGCAAGGGCCTCGATGCCCACCGCGGGCCGCGCCGCTATGGCGGAAATTTTCTGGTCAAGCCCGGCGAGGCGGGTGGAAAGCTCAACAATGGCCTCCGCGGGCCGGAGGGCCAGGGCGGAGATATTCTGCTCCAGCCCGGCGAGGCGGGCCGCAAGCCCCTCAAGGGCCGACGCGGACTTGACCGACGAGGCCGCCGTTTCCTCCCGGCGCCTGGCCTCCGTCGACATAAGGATCGAGTAAAAATCCATCAGTTTCTTCTCTATGTCTTCCACCCGTTTCCAGGACTTCTCAAGCTGGTCGTGCAGCTGGCGGTCCATCTCCGAGTACTTCTGCTGCTCGCGGACGGCTTTAAGGAGGTCCTCTATCTCGCGGCGGGCGCTTATCTTGGATTCCTCGATGTTCTTCATCTGCGACGCCCCGAAAAGGAATTTCTCCTGGAACTCTTTCAGGCGGCTCTCCATTTCCGTCATTTTCAGGATAAACTCCGGCGCGGCGGCGAACTGGGGAGGCAGGGCCTTTGAGGTACCCCCGGGATCGACAGGGTGCGGGGACGGCAGACCGGAGTGAGCGGCCTGCCCAGGATCCTTGTTCTCCGCCTGCTCCGCCATAGCGCGCTCCATCTGCTCTATTTTCTTGTTCAGCGCCGCCATCTTCTCGTCGGACGCCTCCGGTTTGGGTGCCTGGGGGGCAGGAGCGGGGGCAGGCGCCGGCTCGCTGGCGGGAAATAACCCGGCAAAAACCGAATTTTTATTTTTAGGTGTTTCCATAAGTCCTCTCTAGTCTAAGCCGCGGGCTGGTCGCTGGCTATCAGGCGCGCCCCGTTAAGGGGATCGGCTATGCGGCCTTCTTTTATCAGCTCGGCGACCTTGGCCAGGATGAGTTCCACTGCCTCTTCCATTTTCTCCGCCGTCGGGGCGCCGTAGCTGATGCTCTGCTCTATCATCTTCCAGGTGTTTTCCGCCATCTGACCTTTGATTTTCTGCCTTAGGGCTCCGGGCAGGTCCAACATGGCTATCGCCCATTCCTCGATCTTAACCGCGCCGACCAAAAGCAAAATATCCTTTTCGGCCAGAAGGGTCAGGTCGTCGGGCAGCAGTATGCGCCGCCTGACTTCGGCGGCCAGCTCCGGGTGATCCTTCTGAAGCTGCGCGAGCATGGCCCGCTTGGCGCGCAGGTTTACGTCGCCGATAGCGCTCAGCGCCCCTTCAAACCCGCCGACCGCACCGCTCAGGCGCCTTTCAAGCTCGTCCTTAATTGCTGTTATTATTTCCGGCTCCAGGAATCGTATTTTGGCCATATTGGCGATAACTTCTGAAACGAAAGCGGGGGGAAGTTTTTTAAGGAAAGCGCCCCGCACTTCCTCCGGCAGATGCCCGGCCACAAGCGCCACATTGGCGGGGTCTTCGCTGACCATCATATTGACGAGGAAAGGCACCTGCGCGGTGTTTATGTTGAACACGACCTTGCCGCCCTCCTCCGCGGGAGCCTCCTCGCCGCCTGGCGCCTGCGCCGCCCGGGGCAGGCCGCCCAGCGCCGGCAAGCCGGCCTCAACCCCTCCCGGCGCCCCGCCTTTGCCAAGCTCCATGGTTATCTGGTGGCTCTGCTGAACCTTGGCCATGGTGTTCATAGCCCCGGCCAGCTTAAGGAAGCCGACCGCCACCACTATCATCGCGATGATAGCCATAAGCGACAGCATCACGTACTTCAGGACCAGGCTTATAGCCTCCGGCGTGTACCAGATGGTGCGCCAAAGCGGCGCGAACGGTGCTTTTATAACCGATACCTGGTCCCCTCTTTTAGCGTCCAGCACGAGCATTTCCGAAACGACCTGGCGTATATTCGCCCCCTCCAGGTCAGGCAGGTCGCGGTTGACGATAATGCTGACGTTCATCTTTTTCACAAAAGCGGACGGGTACAGCATCTGCCTGTTATAGGTCTTGTTTTCCGAGCCGCCGGAACCATAAGCCGGGAAACCGGGCATGAGGTAACTCTCGGATTGCGCGTCCCCCCCCGCCCCCTCCCACTTGAAGGCGCCCTTTTCCGGCGAAGCCGCCGACGTAACCTCCATCTTTTCCGTGCGGCCAAAATCCATAGTGGCTTCCACCACCACCTTGGCCTGGTTGGGGCCGAGCAGGCGCACAAGCACCCCGTCCACCTTCTGCTCCAGGGCGTGTTCGTACCTGGCCTTATCCTCGAAGGGCAGCGACTGCGCCCCGGCCGCCTGCGCGAAAGCGCACAGCGCGCAAAGCAGCGCCGCCAGTGCCGCTCCGGAGGATTTCATCGCCGATAAGATGGTCTTATTTTTTTTCATATTTTTCACCGTCTTTTCCCGGTTTAACCCAGCACGGGTATCTTGAACCAGAACGTGGAACCCTTGCCCAGTCCCGGGCTGATGGCGCCGATATCGCCTTTGTGGGCGCGCACCACCTCCTGCGCAATGGAAAGGCCCAGGCCCCAGCCCATCTTGCGCAGCTTCAGGTCTTTCTGGAACTTCGCCTGGTAGAACTTCTCGAAAATTTTCTTGGTCTCGCTGGGATGGATGCCTATCCCGGAATCCTTTACGAGGGTGTCCATCACTTTTCCTTCCCTCCTGAAGAAGATCTCCACTTTTTTCCCGGCGGGAGTGAACTTAATGGCATTGTTGACCAGGTTCATGAACACCTGCGAGAGCCTGAACTTGTCCCCGTCCACCAGCACGCCTTCGGGGAAGTCGTGCACCACAAGCTCGACGCCTTTTTTCTGGGCGTTTATGGAAATGCCCGGCAGGATGTCCCTGGCCAGGTCAGGGAAGTCGAAAACGGCCTTTTCCATCTTAAGCTTGCCCGCCTCTATCATGGCCAGGTCGGTAAGGTCGGCGATAAGGCGGCCCAGCTGCTCGGTGGAGCTTACTATGTTTTTAAGGTAGCGGGTTTCCTTCTCGCCCACCTTCTTTTTCATGAGCAGCTCGCTGAACCCCCTTATCGAGGCCAGCGGGGTGCGCACGTCGTGCACCACCATGGAGAGGAACTTGGACTTCATGTCGTTAAGGCGGCCCAGCTCCTGGTTCGAAAGCGAAAGCTGGGCGGACATACCCTCCAGCTCCTGCTTGCGCTGGTAAAGCTGACCCTGCGCCAGTGCTATGCGCTCCATGTACTGCTGTATTATCATGTTCGAATAATTCTGCCGCTGGTTAAAGAACGTGGACTGCATGAAGCCGGAGACCTGCGCGACCACGAGGAAGCCCGCCCCCAGGAGGAGCAGCGACATCGGGATAATGGCGATCACGAGGAATTCCATAGATGCTTAATTCCAGCCCTGATCAGCCAGGAACTTTTTGGTGACCGGGTCGTTAGGGTTTAGCTCCAGGGCCCTCTGGTACGCCGCCTTCGCCTTGTCCTTGTCGCCCATCATATAGTAGGCGGAGCCCAGCCTGGTCCAGGCCACGGGGTTCATTTCGTCCAACACCGTGACCTCTTCGCACTCCTTGGCCGCCGTGTCGAACTGCTGTATATAAAAACCCTTCGAGGCTTTCTTGAGCTTCTCTTTAATAAGCGTTTCCCTGGGCAGTATCTCCTCCCGCCTCACGTGTATTTTTACAAAGTCGCTCATTATGTAGAGCAGCTCCTCGAACAGGGGGTCGCCGCGCATGTTAGTGCCCAGCGCCGCGTGCGTAAGCAGGAAGGCTTTAAGGTCCTTGCCGTCCAGATAGGCGGCTATGGCCTCCGCGCCGACATTGGACTGCTCCGTGTTCTTTGAAAGCGTCTGCTCGCGGGAAGGAATATCCCTCAGCTTAAGCCCGTTCACGACCGCGGCCAGCCGCCGCTGCTTATTGCCCCACTCGCCGTCTTTCAGCCCGGGTTCCAGGTTGAAGGCTTTATTGATATTCTCGTCCGCGGAAATATATTTGCGGTCGGCCAGGTCCTTGCGGGCCAGCTCAAGGAAATCGTTAGCGAACACCTTAAGCTGCTCTATCGTTTCTTTGGGGGCCATGAGCTTGCCGCTCTGCACCCGCTGGGTCTTGCCGCCGGCCTGCCCGGTCACGGGCGCGCCGAGGCGCATGGAGACGCCCAGCTTGTGCATGGCGCCCAGGTCGCCGTAAGGCGACATGGAATAATCTATATCCATGATAGAAAGCCGGAAGCCCACGCCTATGCGCAGGCCGCTGCCTATAGCCTGGCCGGTGCGGTAGCCGGCCCTGAGCGAGAGCAGCTGGAAAGCCACATACTCCGCGCCGAACGCGGCATAATATTTCTCGTCTTTCGAGTAGGTCTGGTCCAGGCTGAAGATCAGGCTGGCGCTGCCGCCGGGGTGCGTATGCCAGGAGCCGCCCACGGTAGCGGACAGGGGCAAAGGGGAAGTCCGCCGGTCGAACTTCAGCCCCGGGCCGATATTCCTCACGGCCAGCGCCACGCGGAACTCCTGCCCCGGGGTCTTGTTCATCCAGTAATTGGCCGGCCGTATGAAATAAACCGCTCCCAGGTCGAGAGCGGCGGTATTGGCGGAAGCCGTGTCCAGTTTCTCGCTGATCACTTTCAGCCCCGCGCCGACGTTCAGCACAGGCCGTTCGATCTCGTCTTTGATCAGGGTCCGGCCGTAGGCGCCCCCCACCGCGAGATCCGAAGATTCCACCTTGCCTATCTTCGTGCCCTCGGCGTCATAGCCCTGGAAAGGCGCAACGCTGAGCCGGGTGAAGTTAAAACCGAAGGTGGAGCCGTACCGCGCGGGATAGGCCACGGAGAGGTACTGGTTGGTCACTTCCTGCATCGAAGCGTTATAGGTGGCGGCAAGCTCGGGCCCTTCCACGCCGGCCAGCCCGGCGGGGTTCCACCAGGCGGAGTAGGCGTCTTCGGTGATGGAGGTGTAGGCCTCGCCCATGCCGCTGCCGCGCGGACTGGGAGAGAACTTGAGAAAAGAGGCGGAAGCGGAGCCGGCGTCGCCCGAAAAAACCGGGGAATATAGCGCAAAAACAGCGCAGATAGCCTGCGCTATGATCCGCCCGCGTAACCAGAATCCGCACCTGGGTGTCATAGGTATATATAGTTTACGCGCTATATAGACGGGAATCCCGAAGAAATAACGAAAAAGCGGCCCGGTTAAACCGGGCGCGTGAGCACGTGGATTTCCGGCTTTATGCCGATGATTTGGAGAGGGTAGACAAAGAGGTGTTAGTTCCCCGATCTGGGACCGGTTACTTTTTCTATCGCGGCGGAGATCTTGGTGAAATTGAACGGTTTTATGAGCACCTGTATTTCCTTCGGTATTCTCATCTCGGCTACCTCCACTAACGAGGTGCCGGTAATCACAATTACGGGGATGCCGGAGAGTTCCGGGTATAAGTTCAGCAGAGCTATCATGGTGCTTCCGTCCATTTCAGGCATGTTGAGGTCGGTTATAATCAGGTCCGGGCGCACGGGAAGCGCCAGCTCGACAAGCTCCATGCCGTTTTTTGCGCCCTTTACCGTGTGACCCTGCCCTTCAAGGAACTCGGTAAGAAGTGAGCGGAGCGCTTCGTCGTCTTCGGCAACAAGTATGAACATATTTTCTCTACCGCCGGACTTTAAGCCTGCGGATCATCTAACTACGCACCTAACATTTCTTTTATTGCGGCCAGCAGCTCTTCGTTCTTTACAGTCTTTTTATAAACCCGGACATTGCTGTGGGTGAGGGCGAAATCCATTACCCGCTCCGGCAGGCCGGTGACAAAAATAACGGGGACCTCGCTGCCCAGCACCGTGCGGGCTATCCGGAACACCCTCTCCCCGCCGCCGCCCGGCATTTCAGCGTCGAGCACGATCAGGTCCGGCTTAAAGTCATAATACAGCTCCATCGCCGCGGTGGCGTCAGGCGCGGTTTTCACCTCGTATCCGGCGTCGGAAAGCAGCTCGGTGTAAAAATCCGTCATCACGCTTTCATCATCAACCGCAAGTATACGCGCCAGATTGCCTCCTCGGCCCTTCAGGTAAAGATAAAACACCGGAGTAACACCGCGCAGCCGCTTTCCCAGACCATATTGTAATACATTAAAGCGACACAGAACTTAACTCCGTTTCTCACGCGCCACTCTTTTGTTAACCAGGCGCGAATTATGCTGAACGGGACAGTATATTTAATTCAACCAGCCGGATTTTCCCTTTTATTCCATCGCCTCGTTTCTTTTCAGCCATAGCGTGAACAGGGGATCGGGAACTTTCCAGCCGATGGCTGTTTTTTCTATATAATCTATTTCGGAAAGTTTTTTCATGGCAGCCTGCACTCCTCCCAGCGAGCCCAGGCGGTGTCTGTCTATATATTCCGCCGCAAACGGCGCCGCCACCGGCTCTTTCGCTACGGCGTTGAGAAGCGAGATCTGCCGCGGGCGGAGCGCCTGCAGCATCAGCTCGAACAGCGGCGTTTCCTCGCTCAGCATTTGAGAGAGGCCCTCGCTTAAATCGGCATCCGTCACTTTGTTTTTTGCCGCCTCAAAAATAAAATATGAGAGTTTCTGGACGTAGTAAGGATACCCTTCGGATAGAGTGTGTATCTGCCGCGCGATATTCACCGGACATTTTTTCCCGCTTTCGCTGAAAAGTCCGGCCAGATATTTTACCGTGTCTTCCGCAGGAAGAGGCGGGAGGGTGTAGTTGATCGCGCTATTGTAAAACGGGCGCTTTTTGTCGTTAAAAATGTCCAGGAGTATCCTTCTGCGACTGCCGATAAAAAAATAAGACACGTTTTCCTGGTCTTGTATGTAAGAACGAAGCGTGCCCTCCATGAGTTTTGATTCTTTCAATTCCGTAATTTCCTGGAACTCATCAAACGCGACATTGCATTTTATCCTGCCGGACCTGAGAAACTCGCTGAACCCGGTCATTGTCTCTTCCAGCAATCGCATGCCGGATTTCCCCCTCGACACTTCCACCGTTACAGCCAGGCCCGCTTCCGTATCCGGTCTGATTACGGGCCGCAGGCTTGTAAAAATCTTCACTGCTTTTTCAAAAAAAGACTTTTCCCTGTATACTGCGGCATATATCGCGCTTGCGAACTTTGCGGCGAACTCGTCGACAGAGGAAATCCCGAAATAGTCGATATATATGGGAAGAATTCCTTTTTTGCTAAGCTGATTCTGCGCGCGTTTAATAAGAGATGTCTTGCCATATCTTCTTGGAGAGGAGAGGACGACGTTTGTAAAATTTTCCGCGTAGCGCACCAAATCAGCCGTTTCTTTTTCCCTGTCGCAGAAAGGGACGGACAAAGGCAGCGGTTTTAAATAGAACGGGTTTTTCATTTTCCCCCATCTTTCAAGGCCTACAGTTATTGAACAACAATTATTGCACTTCAATAATTATAACAAATTTAGGGTGACACAGCTCAACTCCATGTTACCGGCTTTGAGCATTAGCACGGCCAAGGGCGTGTCGTGTTACCAGAGATCGCTCTATTTGAATTCCGAGAGGAACTGTTCCGCGTGGCGCGAATTAACTTGGTCGCTATAATTCATAACGAATTTTTAAGCACCCATAATCGGAAAAACGGGTCGGAAAAAGTATATCCGCCGTTTTCCTTTTCCAGTATTCCTTTTTTTATCAGGAGATTAAGCGACACCTGCACGGTCGGCGCCGGGCCGAGCTTGTTGCGCTCTATTACCTCCTGGGAATACAGTTTCTCGCCCAGATTGCGCGAGACCACCTGTAATATCTTTCTCTGTTTAAGCGGGACATTCTCAAGCATTCCGACATAAAGAGGCGCCTGCGTATCGGCTATATGCGCGGCTGTCTCGGCCACGAGCTTTTCCGACAGCACGGCGCCCTCCCGGCACTTATTCCACAAAAAACTGCACAGATACTGCACATAATACGGAATGGAATCAGCCGCGGACAGAATTCGCTGAAAAGCGGCCTCATGAACCGTCACACCAATAACCGCAAAGCGCTCCGTGATGAAAGCCCTCAGATCTTTCTCGGAGATTTTGCCCAAGAAAAGCACACGCCCCAGTTTATAAAACGCCCTGTCTTTATTGTTTACCATATCCGCTATAAGGTGCTGCTTTGAACCGGAGAACATATATGAAACATTATGGTGCCCCTGAAAAACCGAGCGCATCAGCTTCTCAAGCGGTTCTCCGCCGAGCGCGGCTACCTCCTGGAACTCATCAAAGGCTATCACAAGCCGCTTATTGCGCTTTTGGGCTATCTTCTCGGCCGCGTTAAACAATTGCGCGAGCGCCGCCGACTGCTCTCTGCCGGATTTGCCTATATCAAGCTCGGCGGAAAGCTGTCCCTCCTGGTCCACCGTGATTTTAGGCCTCAAAAGAGGGAGAACATCGCGTGCCAACCTGGCCACTGTTTCCAGCCTGGTTTCGGATTTCAGCAGCACTTCCTCCGCGAAAAGCGAAGCCAGCTGCTCCAGCGAAGCGACCCGGTAAAGGTCTATATAGGCAGTCAAGAGGCCTTTATTCTTAAGACGCTCCAGCAAATTGATTATAAGGGATGTTTTTCCAAATCTGCGCGGGGAAATCAGGAATATCCGCTCGCCGGATTCCAGCCCGCGCGCGATATCAGCCAATTCATCTTTCCTGCCCACAAACGCCTTTCCCACCGCTATCTCACCGTAAATAAATGGATTATTCATATGCTCCCACCTGTTATGTATTCATACATAATGTATTTATACATAATTTATCAACAAATTTCCACTGCCTTCTCATCTTATGTGCTGCGCGGCTCACTTAGCGCTCATAAAATTATAGCGGCATTATGTTTCACGGCCCCATAAACTGCGGTTTTTTTCCTCTGCCGCTTCGGCATCTCCACACTGACTATGAGTGACGTAAGGCCTCCTTTCCCTGCCGGCCTCAATAGCATAGCAGAGCAACCCGAAAAAATGCGTGCCGGGTTACCATAGACCATTTTTGAATTTTAGGAGGAACGGCTCAGTGCGGCGCGAATTAAGTTGGGTGTCACCTTATTAAATAACTTCGCACTTGCCCGCGATAATTTCTTGAAATTCTTTAGAGATGGAGTGCCAATCCAGAATATCTACCCGGAAAGGGATGTCCGATTTCTCAAAAGCCTCCCGGAGGTTTTCCATCACGGCGGTTTCAATTTTTGCGGTGCCAACCAGTGCAATGTCAAGGTCAGAATAGTCCTTGGGAACACCCTCAACCCTTGACCCAAAGGCCCGCGCCTCCACCCCGGGAATATGGGCATCCAGTATGCCGCGGATAAGCCTGAGTTGCCCGGAAGTCGCCTTAATCATTTCGCTGTTCCAGAATTTGCAGCAGCTTGCGGGCATCGGCGGCAAAGGGAGAAGCAAGCGCGTATATTTCAGCGGCCTTGGCGGGGTCGTAGGTGTGAGCGGTCTCGTTGCGGGCGGCATGATATTTAAACCAGTTTTCAACACCGGTTATAAGACAGCTTTCGGCGGCCATCCTAAAAAGCTCTTTTCTGGTGGCCCCGTCAGCAGTACCAGCCCCGGCATTAAGCTCAAGCCATCTTCTCATGAATTTCCAGCACAGCTCATAGGTGAACTCAAAATTCTGTATGACGCCGGCGCGAATTACCTCCTCCTGCGCAGTATCCGTACTCCCGGCCGCCACCTTTAGCGCGCGGTCCAAAGAGTCAACTGCTTTTATCAGGCTGCTAAAATCAAGCGGCATTTTACCTCCGTATATCCCTTGTGAAACCAGTATTAATATAACCTATTCTACATTTTTTGCATTCATGTAATAGGCATCATGCCGCCTGATGGATCGGGGACGGTTCTTAATAACTTAATTATTCCCCTCAACCAGCCCCCGGCCCATCCGGCACAAGTAAGATATCGCGCCGGAACTCAACCCCAATTCACGCATCAGATCTGTGCCTTTTAATCCGCGCTTTTCACAGCTTAGGAAGCAATACACGCCCCGGATCTTAACCGCGGCGCGCACTCGTCCGCCGTTAAAAATTAAGCCTCTCTTTTCACCGCTTAGCTGCTCAGCCTCTTTCAGTATCTCTTCCCGCCCCGTATCCGCCTTTCCGATATTTTCCGTCTCCTTTAAAGCAGTCTCGACAAAGTCTCCGTCACCAAGGATTCGGTCGTCATATATTTCTTTATCTCCGATTTTACTCCCAATAACCGCTCCAAGGCCACCCGCGCTCTTTAACAGGCCGCCGCCGGAATATTCCCCGGTTTTGTATTTGCCGACCCGCTCTTCAAGGAAGACTTTGTATTTAGATATTGCGACTCCGGTTCTCTCGCCAAAGTGCGAAAGAAGATATTCCCGATCTATAATACGAGCCTTAGTGCCTTTTACAACTTCGCAATGCCCGCACCATCTATAATTCTCCAGATCTTCATATCTTTTAACAAGACCGGCACGCAGGGGATTTAAGTGAATGTATGCCGTCGCCTCAAGAAGATATTCTTCCTCCTGGCACAATATCGCTTTATAGCGGTCCTGAAATAAATGCCCGGCACGCCTGTATTTACGATTAAAGTATCCCACATACGCCGTCATCTGCCGGCGCATTAAATCTGATAGGGGACGCTTGCCGCGCAGTATCAGCAAATGAAAGTGATTTGGTATGCAGGCCCAGGCCAGGCATTTTTGCCCGGTTTCGGCGAGATAGCGGATTAAGCGCGACAGAAATTCGGAATAATCCGACTCTTCACGGAAAATCCTCCCGCGTTCGTTCCCACGTGCAATTACGTGGTACAATCCCCCCGGTATATCAATCCTGGCTTTTCTCGCCATAGACAAATTATATAACAATTAAGTTATTAAGAACCGTCCCCAATCCCAGTCCCCAGAAACATAAAACCGATGAGGGGAAGGTATACCCTGTGCTCGCTGAAATCAGGAACGGCCGAAGCCGACCGTATAAACGACGGCAGCAGGAACAACAGGAACCAGAGCAGCCCGAACGCGACATAGCGCCGGCGCTTTGCCGTGGACAGATAGACCAGGCCCGCCGTGAGGAGGCCCGCGCACACTCCGTAGCGCATTGGCAGACCCTGAAGCACTGGCATGATGCCCAGGTTGACCGGGAAAAATATTTTCCCGAGATAGGGGACAACAGCGGGGAAATTTTCCGTCAGGGATTTTATAATGTCAAAATCGGAATTTCCCACGGCAGCTTTTAAAACCGCGCTCCTTGCCAGAAACCACCCCGCAACAACTACCGCCCAGCCGGCAAAGAGCGGGGTTTTAAACCCGGAAGCCGGTCCCCGCTCTTTACTCATATAAACCGCAAAGAACAGGCACAGAACGCACAGAATAACCGCGTTCTCTTTGGTAAACAGCGCAAGCAGCAGGAACAGCAGATGAGCCGCCAACCGGGACCATTTGCGGCTCTCCAGAAAACACAAAAATAAGATAAAGCTGAGAAGCGAAAAAACCGCCAGCAGGGTATCGTTTCTGCCCGGTATCCAGGCCACGGCCTGGGTTAAAACGGGGTGCACGGTAAAAAGAAGGGAGTAAAAGAATGAAGCCGCCCTGTTGTAATTTAATTTAACCAAAGTCCGGAACAGGAGACAGCATGCGGATAAGTGCAGAAGCACATTGGTAAAGTGATACGCGCCCGGATTCTTTCCTCCCCACAGGGCGTCCAGCATGAACGATACGGTCAGCGCCGGCCGGTAATACGAGCCGCCCACGTGCGTGTGGAACACGTCTTCACGGAAAAAATTAAGAAAGTTGGAAGCGCTGGAGATAAAGTCAAACTTGTCCAGGATCAACGCATTGTCGTCAAGGTAGCTGAAGCTGAACTGGAAAGTTTTGAAATAAAGCAGCAGGCCGGCGGCGAGTATCGCGATGAACGGTTTGTACGAATTAAAAAAAATGTCTCCGGGTAAAGCGGCCGCAGTCTGTGCTTTGCGGAGTTCTTTGTGCTTGCGGCCCATGGTTAGGATGGGGAGATGGTTTTAAAACCGTTTTGAAAGCCTGGCTCAATTAGGCTATCGGCCTGAATTTTGATCCAGTTTGCCGAACTACCGCGGTCAATTAAGGACGGTATATTTCCATGTATATGCTGCCGCCCCTGTTTTTGTGCAGATCCAGAGACGATACTCCGCAGTAGCCGTGTATCTTGTTGACACAATCATCCTTCCTATAGTAGCCGCGGCGCAATCCCCGCTGGGAGGAGGCCCTGCGGTATCATTGTTAAGCGTGTCAATCTGCGTATAGTTCAATGTCGCATCTACTGGTGTTCCGATGCCCACATTGCCGGTGTTGTCAACAGTAAGTCTATTTATACTATTAGTCTTAAGATAGACGCCGTTTGAATCCATCCTGAATCCATTAAGGTTTGTTACATAGTCAACGAAATTAGTGCCGACAATGGATGAGTCAGAGTCTCCCATTACAACAAAACCATATGAAAGAATCGAGAATCGTGTAACTCCGGCAGTCACAAAATCAAGGCGATCAGTAGAGTCTGAATAAATTCCAGTACCAGTTCCATTTGAAAATATAAGCCCTGGATTGGTTACACTTCCACTTGAAAGCTTGACTTGCCCATTTATTACTTCAAGAGCATACGCCGGATTAGTAGTTCCGATGCCGACTTTGCCTGCAGCTACCACAAAGGTGGAGCCGCCCACGCTGAAGGCATTGCCCTGTACAGTAAAAGTAGATGCCACAGCCGTCAAACTGGTGGCCGAATCACGCGAGAGGTTGGAGTTTCCCAGCGCGCTGGCCCCTGTCCAATATGCCAGTTGCGGCGTCTGTCCGCCGCTTAAGCCGCCGACGCCGGTCAACCCTGATCCGTCACCCACAAACCGCGAGGCCGTCAGCGAGCCAGTGGCGCTCATGGAGCCCACTATCACGCCGTCACCTCTCCGCCAGAGCTGCGCGAACTGCGTCTGCGCGGTACCGGTGGAAACAACATCCAAAGCGGCCTGCGGAATGCGCGTGGAGATGCCGACCGTTTTTGCGGAGAGGTCGCCATAAAGCACATCACCGATGTTGAGCTCATTGTTGGAGGCGGGCGCGGAGGTGTCTTTATTGTAGCCGATTACGATATTGTTAGCGCCGGTGGTAATATTATACCCTGCCCGAAATCCCAACAGAATATTATCGGAACCGGTTGTAATTTTAGTTCCCGCATCGGCCCCAACAATAGTGGAGCTGGAGAAAGAACCGCCGCTGCCCATATAACCTCCGGCGCTGCTACCCAGTATAGAATTGCCGGAACCTATCACGTTGCGGTTGCCCGCAAAAGTGCCCACAATGGAGTTGCCCGCCCCCGTGGTGTTTAACGCGCCTGCACTAGCACCCAGAAAGGTATTACCGCCACCCACAGTGTTGCTGATGCCAGCGCTGTTACCCAGAAAGGCGTTAAAATATCCCCCGGCGTTGGCCGCACCAGCAGAAATGCCCACAAAGGTGTTGTAGTCGGAAAACTTCGGGTTCACCTTTCCGGCATTAGTGCCTACTCCCAAATTACCAGTTCCCGGCAATATCGCAAGCACCGTGCTGCCGTTTATCAGATAGTACCCTGCGCTTATTGCGGTTGAACTTGTCAGGCCATAATTCGCGGTAACGGACATTGTCGCTATATGGTTACCCAGGTTGTCCCCTGCGCCCACAAAGCGCGAGGCCATCATCACGCCTGTAGCGGACATTGAAGAGATTATAGTCCCGGCGCTATTGCGCCAGATCTGCGCCATGTCCGTCTGGGCGGAACTCACCGCCTTCACATCAAGCCGCGCTTCTGGCGCATTGGTACTTATGCCGATGTTGCCGTTATTGGTATAGAGCAGGCCGGCCAGGCTTACACCGCTGGACACCTGGAAGCCGTACTGCCCGCCGTTGCCCGCCACCGTCATGCTGGAGTAGGTGGTATACGCGCCGGTGGCGGTTATGCTACTGACATTGTA
>JAUSCK010000301.1 GCA_030651035.1 Elusimicrobiota bacterium | reverse complement strand
CATCAAGGGGAACTGGATTCCGGCTTCCGCCGGAAAGACGGAATACAAGGAATCTGGAGCTGCTAACGGCTAAGAACGATGAAAACACTAAAAATTGCCGGCAGAGTCTTAAGTTAGCGCCATTCGTGTCTGTCCCCTATTAGTCCCCTATTTATTCGTAGATATTATCCGGCCGCGCTTAGCAATCAGCGCACCTTATACCTTTATTAAAAGTTAAAATACTTTCAGGACGACCACATGGTGAAAACGCTTTTAGTTCTGCTGCTCTGCTGCCCCTCTCCGGCGCGTTCTGCGCCGGACCACCTCGAGGAGAAGGCCCGCATGGAGGCCTTCTACATCCCTTATAATCTCGCCGTGACCGCGCAGCTTGAAGGCCGCATCGGCGACGCCTGCACCGAGTTCGCCAACGCCGCTAAAGGGGCGAGAAAACTTCACATCTACGGGTGGCAGGAATCCCGGGCCCTGCTGTCGCTGGGTTCGGCTTATCACGCGCGCCGCGACCTTAAGCGGGCCGAGAAATATTACCTGGAGGGAATGGCCTACTTTAAGATGGTGAAGCAGGATCCGGGAGCCGCCGCCCTCAGCGGCCTGGGAAGGATCTACCTGGACCGCGGGCTGCCTGAAAAAGCCCGGCCGCTGTTAAAGGAAGCCAGGGCTATCGAGTTTAGGGAGTACGGCAAAAGAAGCGACCTGACCGCGCCGGCCGCCGCCATGTCCGATCTGGCCCGCCTTGACGAACTGCAGGGCGACCGGCGGAGCGCGGAGCTCCGTTACCTTATGGCCCTGAAGATGCTGGGCCCCGCAACCGGGCCGGCGTTCCCCTCCGGGCTCGGAGCGGAACAAATGGACTCCTACCCGATAATACTTTATCGCCTAGGGGAGCTGCATAGGCGCGGCGGTGACGCCGCCGCCGCCAGAGCCAGCTTCGAGAAGGCCCTGAAAGCTTTCTCCCTCTGGGGCGGGGCCGAAGCGCGGCCGGCGCTCAAGGCGCGCAAGCTGGAATACAGGAGCTACACCCTGCGGGCGCTGGGAAGGGCGGCGGAAGCGGCGGCCGACCAGAAAGAGGCCGGCAGGCTTTACAGACACCTTTCTGCGGGCCGGACCGAGCCGGGAGAGTAAGAGGGAAAGTCTCCTGCAGCCTTTTGCATTAAGGGAAGTGAAAAGGTTAAAAAGGTGGCACGCACCTTTTATCTTGATTATCGGGTTGTAAAGAATGTATGCGCGGGGAATTTACGATTCCAACCGGGCGGCCAGCGGGGTTAGGATCACTTTCGACAGCAGGAGACCGTAGAACAAGCCCGCCAGCGCCAAAGAAAAACGTTTGGTAAGCACAGCCGCGGCCTCGCCCACCCAAAGCACGGGGATCATGGTAAGCATCACATACAGCACCCCGAGTCCTATAGCGCAGCCGGCGGCATGCCTCAACGCGCGGGGGCCGGTAGGGCTGAACATCTCACTCAGCGGGAAAGCCGTCCAGGTAAGCAGGAAGGTTCCACCGAAGACCAGCAGGATAGCCTCGAAATTTATGAACGGGGCAAGCCCCATCAGTCCCCGGTCCAGATAAACAGAAACTATAAACAGCAGCACAAGAAACGACTGCTTAAAGAATCCGCCGCGAGGTTTCACAATATTATTTTCCATATTACCTCTCAATATAAGTAGTCTGTTCCTTTTTCACCTGAACCAGCTTCTCCTTTGCCTATGTCTCGATAAAGGCTCTACTGCCTTTTCCCTATTACCATAGGGGACTTTCTTTCCAGTTATCAGGGAAGCCCATGCTCCAGCGTGATATCTCCGGATATTCTTCAAGCAAAGCAACCAAACGGCTATTCCATTTACTATGGGGCGCGGTAATCCTGAGCAGATAGCGGAGTATGGTCAGCACTCCGAAAATCCTGTTCTGCGGGATGGCAGCCGGCTCGTGCCATTGCGGGTACTTGGATTTTCTAGGGATGAAAGGCTTAACCCCCAGCTCCCTGTTCCAGAGCCGGCCGTGATGTGCGCAAATGTTACGAATTACATTTATAGTGTGCAGCCAGGATGTTAAAACCTCATCAGGCACGTTATAATGCCTGGCGATATTTCTTTTAACCTCGTCGGCTACACCCTTATACATTTTCATTGTGCAGCCGAAGGGCATTATCTCTCCGGCTATCCATAACGGCAGAAATGGATGTACATCTCCGTATTTGGCCTTAAAATGCGACACAAAGGTTTCACGACTACGATCAAATTCTTTTTTTAGTTCTTCGATCCACCGAGTATACTCAGCCGGGCTCAATTGCGGCAGCGCCTCGGGCTCGGCATAACCAAAAGCGCCGTTAATTCTGGACAGCTCATATATGAGCCGTGTTCTAACAGAAACCTCGACGCGCTCAATGGCATCCATTACTATAAGCCGGAATCTCCGGTCAAAGGTGTAATGCCTCCAGGCGCGGTCCAGGGTAGTGCCGGGTTTAAAGGTGTCGTCCGGCTGGCGGTAGGGATAAAGGTAACCGCTTAAGCGGTAATAATTCACATTTTCCAGGATGTTGATCAGGAGAGCTTTATCCGCGATAAGACCGCGCTGGATAAGGCGGTCAGCCTGGGCTTCGAAGGAAAGGTGGCCTTTGTCGTACTTCGTAAAAGGCCCTTATAAAAGCAAAAACCCGCCGGATTTCGCGTGCCTTTCGGCAGAGGCGCGGCGGGTATGCTGGATATAATATACAAGTTTTTATCCATAAGTGCAATGCAATAACCCTTATTTTTTCCTTGGAGAGCTTAGTAAGGACCTCTTTCTTATTTCTTTTAAACCCACTCTAAACCATCCTTCGTTACAGTCAAAACACACAAAGGCTCATGCTGCCTTTTGCCCCTGTTTTATCTACACCAACATTTTATGCGAAGGTGCTGTACACAAAGGCTCCTGCCTTTTTGCTCTCAATTCCAAAAAAGCACAAGGTCTTCCTGCCCGAAATTTCTTCCGTCGCTTAAACGCAGGCTGCTGTTCTTTTTTCTCCAATCGGAGTTCTCTTTTTTGACGAAATCCCTGAGATCGCCCAGCGTGATATGATCCCCTGGATTCTTTAAGTTCAGGTTTAGCAGTTTCCAAAGATAAGGCCCGAACCCTACGCCTGAATAGGTGGATGTAGCGCGTTCCTTCCCGCTTGTCATTACCGCGAACCCCGGGCCCTGGAGACCACGGTTCGCTTCGCCGGCGCTAACAAAGATACCGGAATAGCAGGCGCTTACAAGGAACACTTTTGTCCCAGCCCCCGAGCTTTCCATCCAGCCGGCTAATTCCTGCGGAGAAATGGACTTGGAAGGCGTGTCGCCCGTCATTATCCCTTTAAGATCACCGTGGCCCCCGTAATAGATCAGCAGCACATCCTTTGGGCCGAGTTTGAGGCCGGTTATCACTCCCCTGATATCATCTTTTAGCGCCTTTCCGCCTTTTAAAACGGTAATACTGCCGTTGGCGAAGCATTTTAAGCCGGTAAGAAACGACTCCAGCTGCCCAGCGAACGGAACATGACAGGTTGAGCCGGAGCCGTTACCGGATGATCTCTTTTTGGTGTCCAGAAGGGCGCGGTAATCGACCGCTCCCGGGTCGATGTCTACGCCCAGGACCAATGCATGGTACTTGAACTCGCGGAAATTCCGGGGTGAAGGGTAAGCGTTCGCCGCACTAGCAGTTGCAGTGGACTTTATTTCTCCGGCGCTGGCTCCGGCAGCATATAGACATAAGCTGAGACAAAATGAAATGAGCGGCATTAAAATAATCCTCCCTCTGGCAAGGTGCTCCATGGGAAAGTGCAAAGGTCAAATACGTCCCTATCCCCACGGATATTCTAGGAAATGGAACTAAATCGACAGACCACGCATCGTTCCGTCAAAACAAACCCTCCATGCTTCCCCGGAGGCTTCGAAGTAACTCGACCAATGTTAATAACAAGTTGAAAAGTTACCAGCATCCCTACTGTTTCCCCGTGCTGCCGAAGCCGCCTTCGCCTCTTGTGGTGACGGTGAGGTCCGCGGCCTCGGTGAAGGTGGCGTATTCGATTTTGTTGAAGACCATCTGGGCGACTTTCTCGCCTTTTTTTATTTCGTAGGGGGTCTTGGGGTCGAGGTTGATGAGGATGACGCCGACTTCGCCGCGGTAGGGGGCGTCTACGGTGCCGGGGGTGTTGAGGACGGTGAGGCCGTGCTTGAGAGCGAGGCCGGACTTGGGTCGGACCTGGCCTTCGTAGCCGTGGGGAATGGCCATTTTGAGGCCGGTGGGGATGAGGACGCGCTCGCCGGGTTGCAAAGTGTGGTTTATAGTTGAGAAAAGGTCTAACCCGGCATCGCCTTCGTGGGCGTAGGCGGGCATTTTTACGTCGGCGTGGAGTTTCTGTACGGCTATCTCAAGTTTGCTCATGGTTTTATCCTCTTACCTGGGTATTTGGGAGATGTTTCAGGACTTCTTTGTGGATGTCCTGCAAAAGCTGGATGGGGGTTTCGGGGAAAGCTTCAAAGCGCTTGTCCAGGAGGCCGTCTTTGCGGGGGATGAATTTCTGGACGTAGTATTTATGGTCGGGGCTGCCGGTGGTTTCTATTATAAGCCGGGCGGCGGCGGCCATTTCGGGGACGGTGAGGAAAGAGATCTCTCCATTGGCCCGCAGGACGGGGGCCACTGTGGTGCGGAATTCGTAAATCGGGAAGCGGACTACGAGTTTCATGCTTTCAAGCATGGCGGCTGATTGGCCGGGGACGCCGGCGGTGGCGGACCAGAGCGATTCGGGGCCTTTTACGTCCATGGCTACGTAGTCTGCCAGGTCACGGGCTAATATTCGGGCAAGGAGCGCCGGGTTGCTGCCGTTGGTGTCCAGTTTTACGGCCAGGCTGAGGGAACGTATCTTTTCCATGAAGGGAATGAGGTCGGGCTGCAGCGTGGGCTCGCCGCCGCAGATCACTACGCCGGTGACCCATTCTTTTACGGTTTCGAGGTATTGGAGGAAGCCCGCGTCGCCTATGTCTTTGGCGTTGGCCAGGAGCGGGGCGGCGTGGCAATGGGGGCAGAGGTAGTTGCAGCCGGGCGTGAAAGCGACGGCGGCTATTTTACCGGGATAATCTATGAGGTTGAAGCCGAGCACTGCGCCTATTTTCATTTATTAGACTATTTACATGGATGAACAGGATAGACAGGATAAAAAGAAAAAATAAAAATCCTGTATATCCTGTCTATCCATGTTTGAACTTACTTCGCTACGTAGGCGCCTTCTACCATCTTTATATATTCGACTTCTTTGCGGTGCACGGGCTTGCCGCGTTTGAATTCCAGTTCGTAGCGGCCCATGGTGCCGTTGTTTTTAACGAGCACGGTGGGGATGGGGTCCAGGGGGACGTTCCATTTGGCGGCAACCATGCGGGCTTCCTGTTTGGTGAGGTCGTGGAATTCCACGGGGATCTCCATGCCTTTTTCCTTGAGGGCCTTGGTGAGGCTCACTTTGGCCTCTTCGCACATGGCGCAGCCGGCTTTGCCGAACACCATCACTTTCTTCGAGGGATCGCTCTCGTGCAGCCATTTTACGCCGGGGGTGAAGTCGGAGTAATGCTGCGCCACGGCCTCGCGCGCCCTGCTTATTTCAAGCTGGGAGTCGTTCCAGCCGCTGAGGTTGGAGAAGTAGCCCACTATCTTGGTGCGCTTGGTCATGTCCCCGCTGCCGCACTTGCCGCATTTGTCCTTGAAGCCGAAGTAGTTGGTGTGGCAGTTGTTGCAGTGGGTGAACTCGGGCGACACGGTTATCTGCGAGGCGCGGGTATTGCGGTAGGTCTTCTCCACCAGCTGGGCTATGGACTCCGGCGGTATCTGGGACTCGCCGCAGTACACATGTATGATGGAGCCTGACTCTATCATGTCGTGGAACTTGGACTGCAGCTCGATGCGGTCTATGATGGAGACGTCGGCGCCGGGGTTAAGGTGCACGGAGTTGGTGTAATAAGGGGCTTTCTTTATGTCGCCCTTTATGACCTTCTTGGACTCCGGGAAGCGGGCCATGTCGCCCTTGGCGAGCTTCTGGGTGGCCGATTCCGCGGGGGTCTCTTCCATGGTGATCTTCAGGCCGTGCTTCACGCGCAGGGCGTTGATGGTCTGGTGCATGTGGTCTATCACCTGCAGGCCGGTCTCGTAGGCATCGAGGCTCTCGTGCAGCTCTTTGCCGGTCAGGTACTGCACCACTTCGTTAAGACCGATGAGACCCATGATGTAGGTGGCCTTGTTCAGGTCGACGTAGGGAGTGCCGTCGTCGGAAGGGAGCCCCAGCGAGCGCAGCGGGCTGCCGTCGGTGTCCAGCAGGGTCTGCGTGTAGGCCTTCTTCTGCAGGTGCGCCTTAACGGCGAAGTCTATGGCCTTGTCTATCTGCGCCAGCGTGCCCTTGAAGGTTTTCCCCTTGAAGGCGGCCTGCGGCAGGTTGATGGTGACGTTCTGGAAGCCCGTGAAGCGGATGTTCTCCGGGTGCTTCAGGAGGAACGGGTCGGTGACCTTTTCCTTGAGGCGGCAGCACTGGGCCAGGGTCGCGCCGGCGCCGTCGCGGTCGAACATGAAGTAGGTGGAACCGTTCTTGGAGGCCAGCCGGCAGCCGTATTCGTAGACTTCGCGCTCGTCGGGATTCTCCAGCGCTTCTTTGCTCACGTGCAGGTCGCACTTGGGGAAGGCGAACTGGATGCCGTACTTGTCGCCGTCCTCCCAGACCTTCATCAGCTCTATCGCGAATTCCTGGGCGGTCTTCACCATGCGGGCGTCGCCGTAGGTTATGAACTTGCGGCCGTCGGCGGGGTGCACCACGTCGCCGTTGCGGGAGTCGCCCTCCACGCCTTTGAAGCGGGGAGCGTCTTCGACCATCTCGATGTTGCCGCCGGCGTCTTCCAGCATGTACTTGCCGCCGGGGCCCATGGCGGGCACGTTATGCATGTACTGCGGCACGCCGGTGTGCATATTGAAGTCTATGAACAGGGTCTGGCCGCCGCGGCTGAACGCGTTCTGGCTGGCCGAGAAGATCAGGTTCTGGGCTATCTGGCGCATCTCCTTTTTAGAAAGCTTGAACAGCTCGCGCACTTCGCCGGTCTTCTTGAAATAGGGCGCCGCGGTGCCGTCGGAGTAAGTGACCGTGCCGGCCTCCACCATTGCTTCCAGGTTGTCTTTCTTTATCTTTACGGCTTTGCCTTCCAGCTCGCCTTCCACCAGCACTTCGGGGCAGTTGAGCATGGGGGCGTAAAGGATATTAAGGAAGCCGAAGCCGAGCGCCCCGGCATAGCGGGACTGCATGGACGCGAGGAAGGTCTGGATGTGGCCGTTGAGGACCATGGCCGACTTGGCCGGGTGGGACTTGTTCTGCAGGTTCGAGACTATCTTGTTCAGGCCGTATTTCTTTATATATTCGATCGAGTGGCTGGAGCAGTACACGCGCTGGGGATAGCCCAGGTCGTGGATGTGGATGGTGCCGTTATTGTGCGCCTCGGAAATATCGTCCGAGAACACTTTGCGCAGGCTGTACTGCTTAAGCACGTATTCCGCTATCCCGAGGTTGACGGCTTCCGGGTTGTTGGAGGTGATATTGGAGTTTTCCTTGCTGCTGCCGAACACCAGGGCCTCTATGGTGGACAGCGGCATGGCCAGCGCGGAATTTTTCAGCGGTATGCCCATCATGGACAAATGCGCCTCGGAGACGCGGCGCAGGAACTGGGTGTCGAAGTTCTTGGTGCCGTATTTCTCGGAGAGCTCGTAGGCGTCGTTCTCGGTTTCCTTGGCTATCATGGCCGACAGGTCGGGGGTAAGCTGGTATTCTTTCTCCAGCGCTTCGGCCAGGCGCTTGCGGGAGAAAGGCTCGATGGTCTCGTTGGTGATGGACTGCACCAGCAGCATCTGGTCGGTGATGTCGTGCTTGCCGGTCTTCTTCTTCACCGAGAGGCCGCTGCGGCGCACGCGGCTGCGGTCCAGGGAGTAGGATTCGAACTTGTCGGCGGTGCGGTCGAAGCCTTTCTCGCGGAGCACCTCCACGCACATGGTGTTGCTGTCGTCGACGTTAGGGATCTTGCTGTGTACGCTGAAATTATTGTTGAGGCGGCGGGCCACCTCGTTGGCTACTTCCACGGCCTTCTCCTCGTCGCGCCCGCCCAGCGTGTAGGCCGCCTTGTAGATGGCGGTTTTTATCTTCTCCAGGTTGAAAGGCGCCACTTTGCCGTCACGCTTCTTGATCACTTTCGGAAAAAATTCATTCATTTTGTGTCTTGTCCCCTCTGATTTTTTTATCGATTTGATTTCTTTTTCAAAATCGGTGACATCCTCGAAATCTTTATAGATGGATGCGAACCGTATGTACGCGACCTTATCGAGCTTCCTGAGTTTCCTGGCCACGAGCTCCCCTATTACTCTGCTGGGGATCTCGCTCTTGTCCTCGTTCCTCAGGGCGTTCTCGATTTCCCTGCCCGCCTCCTCCATTTTTTCCACGCTGACATCCCGCTTCTGGCAGGATTTGGTGATGCCGCTCATCAGCTTGTCATACAAAAAGCTCTCGCGCCGGCCGTCTTTCTTAATGACGACCAGCGGGTGCTGCTCGATGCGCTCGTAGGTGGTGAACCTCTTCTCGCACTTCTCGCATTCGCGCCGGCGCCTTATTTCAAAGGCTTCGGCTGAGTCGCGGCTGTCGGTGACTTTGGTGTCTTCCGCTCCGCAAAAAGGGCACTTCATCAAATCTCTCCAAAATTTTCGTTTATTCCGCTCCGGGAGCCATGCTCGACCGGGGTTTTCAAATTGTCCGGGCCGAAAGGCCCCCTGAGACGGCGCCTTTACTATACTATGCCCGGCAACCGGCAAACCACTATAAGTTGTGTCTAAAACCTACCCCACCACTATTAGTAGTATCAGGGATATTTTACACCATATCCCGTTTTTAACGCAAACTTTTTCTTTTTTTCATTGGGAAAATAAGTGTTGACACAGAAATGAAATATGCGCCATGTCTTTCCCCGGGCATTAAAAGCGCGCTTTTCCGGCCCCTGAGTGTAACTTTGGTCAACTGTATCCGGGGGGTGATTGATAAACGGCGGGGCGGGAGGTATACTATAAATTGTGGCAGCGGCTCCCCGGGCATCATCTATATATTATCCCGGGGGTGTACTGTCAGACACTAAATCAAAAGGACAGGAGGTAGTAAAATGAAAACGATAAGACAGGGCTTCACCCTGATAGAGTTGATGATCGTCGTCGCCATCATCGGTATTCTGGCCGCCATAGCCATACCGAAGTTCGCCGACCTCATCAACAAGTCCAAGGAAGGCGCGACCAAAGGCGCTCTTTCCGCGGTGCGCAGCGCCATACAGGTGTACTACGGCGACAACGAAGGCTGGTTCCCGGCTGACACCCTGGACTGCCTCACCCTGAACGCCAAGTATATCGGGGAAATCCCTGTGGCGAAACTGCCTGGCACCGGGCATCCCGACGTCAGGACGTTCGGCGTTGTATCCGCAGTCGCCAGCGCCATCGCCGATGGCGGCGGCTGGAACTACGCCAACAACACCACGATCGCCCAGACTTGGGGCAACTTCGTGGTCGCTTGTACGCACGAGGACATCAAGGGCCGCAGCACCACTGACATCCTCTCACCCTGGTCAACCTTCTAAAGGAGAAGAAGGCAAAAAAGGCCCCGCGCTTAACGGCGCGGGGTCTTTTATTCTGCGCTATGAAAGGTCTATCAGTTTCCAGCGGGCGGCGTAGAGGTCCTGGAGCTTGCGGCGCAGGCCCGCGTTCTCTTTCCTGACCAGGTCCGGATCCCCCGCCAGCACCTGCTCCCGGTCCTCGATGGCCATCTCCAGAATTTCTTTATCCCGGGACATATCAGCCAGCTTAAAATCCATATCCCCGTGCTGCCGCACCCCCAGTATCTCCCCCGCGCCCCTTATATATATATCCTTTTCGCTCAGCTCGAAGCCGTTGGCAGACTGCACCATCGCCCGCAGGCGGTCCGCCGCATCCCCCGCCCGGGAGCGGGCGACCAGCATACAGCGCGAATCCCACTTGCCGCGCCCCACCCGCCCCCGAAGCTGGTGCAGGCTCGCCAGCCCGAAGCGCTCGGCGTTGTTTATCACCATCAGCGTGGCGTTGGCCACGTCTATGCCCACCTCTATAACCTGCGTAGCCACAAGGATATCGCTGCGCCCAGCCGCGAAATCTTCCATCACCCGCTTCTTCAGCTCGCCCGGCATGCGGCCGTGCAGCATGTCCACCCGCCGGCCCTTGAAATAGACCTTCAGCCGCTCAAATTCGGCCTTTACCGATTTCATATCGGCAGCCTGAGTTTCCTCTATGACCGGGTAAACTATATACACCTGCCGGCCTTTGGCCGCCTCGTCGGCAGCCGCCAGGAAAGCTATGTCCTCCGTGGCTTCCGTGGTCTTTATCGGCCTGCGGCCCGGCGGCATTTCCTTTATTACGGACAGGTCCAGGTCGCCGTAAAGGGCCAGGAAAAGGGTGCGCGGGATGGGCGTGGCGGTCATTATCAGCATGTCCGCCTTCTCGCCCTTGGCCCGGAGCGCCGCGCGCTGGCGCACCCCGAAGCGGTGCTGCTCGTCCACCACCACCAGCCGCAGGTTCCTGAACTTAACGCCTTCGCTTATAACGGCGTGGGTGCCTATCAGGATATCTATTTTACCGGCGGCCAGGTCTTCCAATATCTTTTTCTTTTCCGCCGCCTTCAGCCGCCCGGTCAGAAGCGCGAACCTGACGCCCAGGCCCTTCAGGAATCTCCCGAAAGTGATGAAATGCTGCTCCGCCAGTATCTCGGTGGGGGCGGCGAACACGCTCTGCCCGCCGTTCTCGGCAGCCAGCAGCATGGCGCTGATAGCCACTACGGTTTTGCCGGAGCCCACGTCGCCCTCGAGCAGGCGGCCCATGGGCGTGGGGGCCCGCATATCCGCGAAGATCTCGTTTATGGCGTGCGCCTGCGCGGCGGTGAAGGAGAAGCCCAAGTTCTCGCGGAAAGGCGTGAGCAGGGTCTTCTTTATTTCATAGGCGAAGCCCTTCTGCACGCTGCGGGTCTGCCGCTTTTTTATTGCCCAGGCCAGCGCCAGCAGCAGCAGCTCCTCGTAGATGAAGCGGCGGCGGGCCTGCACCAGCTCGAAATTGTTCTCGGGAAAGTGTATGGCCCGGGCGGCCAGGTCCCGGGTGGCCAGGCCCCGCTTGAGGACCAGCCGCGGCGGCAGGAAATCGCCCACCGCCTCGGCCCCGGCGGTCACGGCCTCATATGCGGCCTCGCGCATGAATTTGGCGGTAAGCCCCTCCGTAAGCGGGTAAACCGGGACTATGCGGCCTATGTGCATCTTCAGGGCGCGGGCGTCGTCGTCAGGGTAATACTCGTCGGCGCGCAGGCGGCTCAGGAAAAGCGGGTCTTCCGGCGTGCCGGTGATCCACACGCTGCGGCCCTCTTTCAGGTCTTTGCGCAGCAGGGCGAACACGTCGAAGCGCGGGTTGTGCCGCTTGAAGAAACTGGCCTCGGCCTCGCCGTATGCGGTTTCTACTACCACCTTGAAGATCCGCAGCCGGCTGGAGGTGTAGAGGTCCCTTATGGTCTTAATTTTCCCTTTGATCACCGGGGCGGGTTCGAGGAAGGGGAGAGGTTCCTTCTTAGCGGCCAGCCGCCGGTCCTCCCAGGCGCGCGGGAAATAGAACAGCAGGTCGTCGAGCGTCTCGATGCCGAGGCGCCCGAACAGCTCCGCCTTCTTGGGGCCCACGCCTTTTAAAAATTGAATGGAAGTCATTGTCCTCTGCTATATTTTAGGAAATTAACGGGGGCTAAAGGGTACAGTACCGTCGTAAAGAGGCTGTTTTAAATCTTGAGCAAGTTTTGAGGCGCACTTGAGCGCTTTCTGAACAGTTTCTGTTATACTTTAATTGCAGCAAGAAGCTCTTTAAAAACCAGATCCCCAGCGCTGTACGGTGCGCCCCCTAACCCAAACCCCCAAGACTCGGGGCCTTCGGGCTCCGTGCTCTATGCATCTGCAGCGCTGGCTCCATTTTGACTCTTGAGGAAGTTTTGAGCCGTACTTGAACGATTCTTGAACGGCCTTTGTTATACTTTAAGTGTAGTAACGTTCTTTAAAAACAGATCCCCAGTGCTGTACGGTGCGCCCCCCTAACCCAAACCCCCAAGACTCGGGGCCTTCGGGCTCCGTGCTCTATGCATCTGCAGCACTGGCTTAATTTAAAGCCCCGCCGGGCAACATCAATAAGACTCCTTAGTAAGTCCGCATGCAACTCACCACGAAAAATCCGGCGGGGCGCTTTTTTGCCTCTGGAAAGTATTATAATCTTTATATGAAAGAGCGGGCGCTTATAGTTGACGATGACGCCGAACTGCTGGCCATCCTGAAACGCTATCTGGAGAGCCACGGGCTTGAAACCGTGCTGGCCGCCGACGGCGTGAAGGCGCTGGCCGCGGCCGCCTCCGCCAAACCCAGCATCATTATCACCGACGTCGACATGCCGCGCATGGACGGGTTCACCCTTTGCCGCAGGATAAAGGAATCAAAATCCCTGGGGGGAACGCCGATCATAATAATGTCCGGCAAGAAGGTTTCCGAGGCGGACATGGTCTCCGGCTACACCTTCGGCGCCGACGATTATGTTATAAAGCCCTTTTCCTACCCCCTGCTGCTGGCGAAGATAAAAGCGGTCACGCGCCGGGCCGCGGGGCGCGCGAAACGCCCCCCCCTGCTGAAGAAGGGCGGGCTGGAAATGAACATGGAAGGGAGGACGACAAAGCTGAACGGGAAACTCCTTAAACTTACCTCAAAAGAATTCGACCTGCTTACCGCGCTCGTTTCAAATCCCGGGCGCGTGCTCAGCCTGACCGGCCTGCTGGAGTCAGTCTGGGGTTATAACACCGCCGATTACAACAACCCTCACACCGTTGAAGTGCATATCTCCAACCTGCGGAAAAAAACCGGGAACTTCTCAAAGCGCATCGTAGCCGTCCCCGGTCACGGCTATAAGTTCGAATAGTTATAATGCATAAACCAGCCGCCAAAGCCCACGGTGCGTACATTTGCGCGGACGCCCTGCGTGAGCTGCTGCTTGCCGCGGCCTCCCCGGACAACATCGAAGCCTTCCTGCGCAGGATAATAGCGGCACTTTGCCGGCAGGACGCCCTGGGCCCCGGCGCCGGGCTGGCCGTTGTGCTCCATTCCCGCAAGAACGCCCCGCCTTTCATGTTCGCCGTAAATTTTACCAAAGCGGAGCTGCCGCACCTTTCAGATACGGGCGGGGCCGGCAAGTGGACGAAGAACCTTTTAAATTTTAGAATGCAGGGCGGCGCGGCGAAAGGCACGCTGCTGGCGCGGCTCGCCGGACCCGCCGCCCCCGGCGCCGTGCAGCTGCTTGAAATAGCGGCTAAAGCTATCAGCGGGCGCCTGGCCCAGGAAAGCAGGGAAAGGCAGCTTACCCGGGAGCGGGATATCGCCGACGCGATCACCCACATCGAAGAGCTTTACCTGGCATTCCCCACCGTCTCGATCGAGGAGATCTCAAGGACCGTCCTTGACGAAGCCCGGCGCCTTACCGGCAGCCGTTTCGGCTTCGCCGGCTATATAAACCCGGCCACCGGCTGGCTGAACGTCCCGACCCTTACGGACGGCGCATGGAAAAACTGCCAGGTAAATAAAGGCGATTTCATTTTCAAGGAATTTACCGGGCTCTGGGGCTGGGTACTGAAAAAGAAAAAGCCGCTGCTTACTAATTCCGCCGTTTCGGACCCCAGGGCGGAAGGGCTCCCTCCCGGCCACATAAAGATCGAGAAGTTCGCGGCGGCCCCCGCCATTTCAGGAAAAAAACTTATAGGCATACTTGCCCTGGCCAACCCGCCCGGTGATTACTCGCCGACCGCCCTGGCCGCGGTAACAAAGCTGGCGCGGGTCTACGCCCTGATGCTTTGCCATAAGCTGGCGGAGCAGCAGCAGACCGATACCGCGGAGCGGCTCGCGGAAAGCGAGCTGAAGTACAAGACCATTTTTGAAAAAGCCAACGTCGCGATTTTCATCGCGGACGCGGCCACCGGCGTGATACTGGACGCCAACAAGGATGCCGAGAAACTTACCGGGCGCGCGCGCAAAGAGCTTATTGGAATGAACCGGCAGAAACTGCATCCGCCCGAAGCCACGGCTCATTACAGAAAACAATTCCGCGAACACGCCGGCAGAGACCTGACATCCCTTTCCGAGGCCGAACTAATCCGCAAGGACGGCTCGCGCGCGCAGGTGCGTATAAGCGCCTCCAGGCTGGAACTGGGCGGCAGAGTGGTCCTGCAGGGGATATTCCACGACATCACCGAGCGCACTCGGCTGGAAAATATCATGAGGGAAAGCGAGGGAAAATACCGCAGCCTTTTTGAAACTACGCGCGACGCTCTTATGACACTTGAGCCCCCGCATTGGAAATTCACCCATGCCAATCAGGCTACGCTGGATATGTTCGGGGCGCCCAAAGAAACCGACTTCATGAAATTGACCCCCTGGGCAGTATCCCCCAAAAAACAGCCGGACGGGCGGCTTTCGTCCGAAAAAGCCCGGGAGATGCTCGAGAGAGCTTTAAAAACGGGCTCCAATTATTTCGAGTGGGAACATAAACGCCTTTATGGGCCCTTGTTCACGACAGAGGTGCTGCTGACGCGCGTTAAAATAGGAGAAAAGCGGGTCGTCCAGGCCTGCATACGGGATATCAGCGCCCGCAAGAGGATAGAAGAGCTGCTTCGCCAGAGCGAGCTCCGCCAGCAGCTGGCCATGGCCCAGATCAACGGCGTGCTCTGGGTGCTGGACAAGAACCTGCGCTTTACCCTCTCCCGGGGGCAGGGCCTCGCTGCCATGGGCCTTAAGCCCGACCAGGTAGTCGGCATGACGCTGGAAGAGTTCATGCTCCCCGCCGGGCCGGATAGCCCGTCTTGCGCCGCGCACCGCCGGGCGCTGCAGGGGAAAAATGTCAGTTACGAGGAAAGAGTCAACGGCGTCGAGTTCAACATACATCTTTCCCCCCTCAGGGACCAGGACAGGAAAATAAGCGGCGTAGTGGGGATAGCCCTGAACACTACCGAGAAAAAAAGAATGGAACGCATGCTTAAGGAGAACGAAGAGACTTTGAGTAAGATCTTCGACACCACCACGGACGCCATCTTCCTGAAAGACACGGGCGGCAGGTACCTTAAGGCGAACAAGGCCTGCGGCGACCTTTTCCTTCTCAAAGCGGAAATAATGCTGGGCAAGAGCGACGCGGACCTTTTCAGCCCCGCAATAGCCGCCGAATCACAGAAAGACGACGCCGAGGTGCTGCGCCAGGGCCGGACTTTATTTTTCAGCAAAGAGCTGGTATCCCCCTCAGGCAAATCCTACCTCAGCGTCGCGAAAACCCCGCTGCGCGGCGCCGGCGGGGAAATAACGGGCCTGCTGGGAGTGATCAGGGATATAACCGAGATCAAGAAGATGGAAACGGAGCTCGCCGTGGCCAAGGCGGCAGACGCTTTGAGCAAAGTGGCCCGGCCCATGGCGCACGACTTCAATAACGCCCTGGCGGCCATTAGCGGCTATGCCACCCTGATAGACGACGACCTGCCGGCCTCCAGCCCGATAAAGACGGAAATTTCACGGATAATCGAGGCGGTCAGGCGCGCGGCCGAACTCACCTCCAAATTGCAGGACTTCGCCCGCAACCCCAAGATAGAAGGCGGCGAAAAATAAAAGAATAAGCTCCCGCCCGACCGCCACTAAAAACCAGCCCGCTATTTTAGCAGGCTGTTTTTTAATGTTTTATACTGCCTATTTTTGTTCAGCCTTCATCTTTTCCGCCATTTCCCTCAAGGCCCGGGTTTCGCGCTTTGACAGCCTGAGCCCGGCCAGGAACTCATCGCCGGCGGGGCCCATAAGGGCGGCTATGCCTGCCAGTCTTTCATTGCCGGCGGCAAGTCCGCGCAGCGATCCGCCGAAAGCGAAAGCCGGGTGCATGAAGGCGAGCGCGCCCAAACCTTTTAACAGCTCAAGGGCAGGCAGCGGGTCGGCTTCGGAAAGTATCTTCACCAGCTCGTTGCGCAGCCTTTCGCGCGAGAGAAGGCCGGGCAGGCCGGCCTTGACCGCGGCCAGCGCCAGCTCCAGCGTGCCGGCCTCCAGCCGCCAGCCGAAGCGGCCGGCAAAGCGCGCCGCCCGGAAAATGCGGGTGGGATCGTCCTCAAAGCTTTTTTCATGGAGCACGCGCACCAGCCCGGACCTTATATCCTCAAGCCCTTTGTACGGGTCGAGCAGGCTGAAAGCCTCCGGGCCGTCCAGCCGCACGGCCATGGAGTTGCAGGTAAAATCGCGCCGCTTCAGATCCTCTTCGGCCGAAGCGGCGGCGGAGGCCGAAGGCAGGGCCGCGGGCTTGGCGTAGGTTTCCCTGCGGAACCTGGCAAAATCCAGACGCCGGTTTTCCGAAGAAAAAAACCTGACGGTGAGGAAAGGGCCGAACTTCTGGTGCCGGCCGCCATACTCTTTTTCCATGCCCTCGACGACCGGCAGCGGGTCCCCGCTCAGCAGAAAATCTATATCCTCGCTCCGGCGGCCCATAGCCCAGTCGCGCGCGCAGCCGCCCACGGCGTAAAGCTCCAGCCCGGCCGCCAAGGCCAGGCCCGCGGCTTTTTCAAGCAGGGGGAGGTCGTTAAGCGGTGGAAGCTTCATTGGTTTTTTATGAAAGGGACGCTTTCGCCCTTGAGGGCTCCAAGCGTATCCACCAGCTTCTTGAGGCGCGGCAGCGCGTCGTTCTTCGCGCGCAGGTCTTTGGCGGCCTTAAGGGCGGCGGCGCGGCCGCTGAGACCAGCCGGCATGGGCATGGAAAAAAAGATATCCAGCTCGCGCGCGGAGGCGGGCTTTACGGGCAGCAGGTGCAGCCCGTCTTCCCTGGCCATGAATTCCATGACCTCGGTTTCCTCTTCCCGGTCGCGGTCGCTTTCAAGCAGCTCGGTCAAGGGCCCCAGGCCGAAGAGGTAGAGCGGCTCGCCTGTAATGCCCTGGCCGCCTGCCAGCGTGGCGCGCACCGGCTCGTAATCGGCCTTCATACGCGCTATCCACTCATCCTTCTTCTCCTGGTAGGATTCCGGCATCACAAAGGCAAGCATGTCCTTGGGCGGGTCTATGTAAAGGAAGGGCTCCTCGTGCCGGAACATGGCCGAACATTTGGGGCATGACAGTATGTCGAACTCGCCGATGAGTATCAGCTCTTTGACGTCGTGGTCGCGGTCGCCGCGGACCACGGTCCAGAAGTCAGCGTCGAAGCTTTCTCCGCACTGCGGGCACTCTACCCTGAAGACGCCTTTGGTGGCCATTTACAATCCTACTTCTTTGTTGAATGCTTCTATAAGTTTGTCGTACTCGGTCACCTGCGCGAAGGCCTCGTCCCAGAAGGAAGGGTCCCACAGCTGGCGCAGCTCGTCGGAGGTGCGGCCCTGCTGCTCCACCCAGGTGAAGTACTTCAGGTTGTGCACGGCCTTGCGGTCGGTGTAGCTGAGCTCCTTCATATAGTCGGTGGTGCAGCCCAGCAGGCGGCGCTCGAAGTCCACCAGCGCGTTCTCGCGGGTGTATTTGCCCATTTCTTTCTCCATTTCCTTCAGGCGGGAGCCGTAAAGCTCCATGGAATCGGTGAACACGGTGACGATGACGTCGTCCTTGCCCATTTCATAATACTTGGCGGTCTTGATGGCGCTGAGCAGGTTGGAGACGCCGGAGAAACCGAGGAGCGACAGCTGCTCGATGACTTCTTTCTTCACGCCGTACTGGGCCAGCACTTTCTTGCCCTCGGGCTCGTTGAAGAGACGGGCTATGCGCACGCAGGCCTCGTCGTCTATGGCGGTGACCACGTCGGTGTTGCGGACATTGTGCACCCAGGGGATGTGCTTGTCGCCTATGCCTTCTATGCGGTGCTCGCCGAAGCCGTTGTTGAGGATGGTTGGGCACTGCAGGGCCTCGGAGGCGGTTATCTTCATGCCGGGGAACTTCTTTTTAAGGTAATCGCCCGCGCCGATGGTTCCGGCGGAGCCGGTGGCTGAGGTGAAGGCGGCCAGGCGGCTCTTCGGGCCCTTTATCGAGTTAAAGGCTTCTTCAAGGGCTGAGCCGGTGACGTGGTAATGCCAGGTGGGGTTGCCCATCTCTTCGAACTGGTTGAAGATAACGCAGTCTTTGCGGGTCTTCTTTATTTCCCAGCACTTGTCGTAGATCTCTTTTACGTTGGACTCCGTGCCGGGGGTGGCGATAACTTCGGAGCCTATCTTCCTGAGCCAGTCGAAGCGCTCTTTCGACATGCCCTCGGGCAATATGGCCACGGGG
>JAUSCK010000297.1 GCA_030651035.1 Elusimicrobiota bacterium | reverse complement strand
AGCAGCCCGTCCCGCTCCGAGACCAGGGCCGACACTTTCGCGCTTTCGCCGTCCAGGGAGGCGCGCAGCCGGTCGATCGCGGCGGACAGTTCGGCCGCCTGCTCTTTGGCGGCGGCGCGGGCTTCCTTCATAAAAACGTCTTTCTCTGCCAGCGCGTCTTTCGCCTCGTCCAGCAGCTCCGTAATAGCCTGCAGCCTGCGGGCCAGGTCGTCGCGCTCGAGCGTTATGGAGGAAGCCCTGGAGCTTTCGCTGTTCAGGGAGGCGCGCAGCTCTTCCGTAGCCGCGGCGTACTTGGCGGCGTCCTGCTTGGCGGACGCGCGGGCTTCTTTAAGCAAAGCTTCCTTCTCGGCCGCGGAGGCTCTCGCCGCTTCGAAACGGTCTGAGAGGGCCGCAAGCTGGCGGAACAGGTTTTCGCGTTCCGTACCCAGCGCCGAAGCCCTGGAACTTTCGTTGTTCAGCGAGGCTTCCAGCTCTTCGGCGGCCGCGGCGAACTTGCCGGCGTCCTGCCTGGCGGACGCGCGGACTTCCTTCAGCAGATTTTCTTTTTCGGCGGCGGCGGACCTTGCCTCCTCGAACCGGGCCGAGACAGTCTCTAGCTGGCGGGCCAGGCTTTCCCGCTCATTGGCCAGCGCCGAGGCTTTTGATCTTTCGTTAAGCAGGACGACCCTGGACTCTTCCAGGGAGGCGGACAGTTTTGCGGCCTCTTCCTTGGCGGCTGCGTTGGTTTTTTCAAGGCGGCCGGAGAGGGCCTCGATCTGGCGGAGCAGGTTCTCGCGTTCCGAGACCAGCTCAGAGGCTCTGAAAGTTTCGTTATTCAGTGAGCCGCGCAGCTCTTCGATGACCGCGGAGAGCTTCGCCGACTCTTCCTTGGCCGAAGCGCGGGCTTCCTTTGCTAAATTTTCTTTTTCGGCCACAATGGCTTTTGACTCTTCCAGGTGGCCGGAGAGCGCCTCGAACTGGCGGACCAGGCCGTCCCGCTCCGCGGACAGAGCCGCAGCCCTGGAACTTTCGTTGCTCAGGGAGACGCGCAACTCTGCCATAGCCGCTGCAAGCTTTCCCAGGTCTTCCTTGGCCGAGGCCCGGGTTTCCTTCAGTAAATTTTCTTTTTCGGCTGTGGCGATCCTTGACTCTTCAAGCCGGGCCGAAACAGCTTCGAGCTGGCGGGCCAGGAGCTCCCGCTCCGAGGCCAGCACCGAGATTTTGGAGCTTTCGCTGAGCAGGGAGGCCCTTGCCTCGTCGATCTCCGCGGACAGTTCGGCGGTTTTGTTATGGGCCGCGGCGCGCGCGCTCTTAACCTGGACCTCTTTTTCCACCAGGGAGTTTTTCGCCTCCTCAAGCTGGCGGCTGGCGGCCTCCATGCGGCGGGACAGCTCGTCGCGCTCCGACATGAGCGAAACGGCCCTGTTGCTTTCGCGCAGCAGCGAGGCGCGCAGTTGTTCGAGCGCCGAGGAGACGGAGGCTTCCTTCTGCGCCATATGGTTCATGGCGGAGGAGGCGGAATTGCGGGCCCCGGCCAGCTCCTCCTCAAGAGCTTTTACGCGCAAAGACAGGGCTTCCTCCCGGCCGTGCAGGTCGGAAAGGAAGCCTTCAAGCTCTGAGTTAAGACCCTCTAGGTCGCTTATTTGGCTTACTTGCTCTTCCATAGCCGGAGCTTATCCTTAAGCTGTTCGACGAGTTTCTGGGTGTATATAAATTCTTCCTGCTTCTCGCGCAGGGCCGAATGGGCGGTCTCGGCGAGGAGCTCGCTCTCCACCCGCTTGCCCCGCTCTTCTTCGAAAGCGTGCTTAAGGCGCTCGATGCCGTGCTTAAGGGCTTCTATTTCGGACGCGCGGCCGGAGATCTCCTCGGCTTTCTCATTCAGCGCCGAGCGCGAAGTGGAGGCGGAAAGTTCAATTTCGGACCGCTTCCTCTTCTCTTCCTCCAGCGCTGCCTTCAGGCGTTCCACGGCGTTTTTCAGGCTGTCGACTTCGGACTTCTGGCCTGACAGCTGGTCCGCCTTCTCGCGCAGCGCGGAATGCGAGGTTTCTGCCAGCAGCTCCGCCTCGACCCGCTTTTTTCGCTCGTCGGCAAAAGCGGCCTTCAGGCGTTCTACCGCGTGCCTCAAAGCCTCGGTTTCAGCCCGGTGACCGACCGTCTCCTCTGTCTTTTCGCGGACGGACAGGCTGTAGTTTTTGGCGGCTTCCTCGGCTTCGGAGCGTTTTTTGCGCTCGTCGTCCAGGGCGGCCTTCAGGCGCTCCACCGCGTGCCTCAGGGCCTCGGTTTCAGAGCGGTGCTCCAGGGACTCCTCGGATTTTTCGCGCAGCGCCAGGCTGGAGTTTTCGGCGGCGGCTTCGGCCTCGGCGCGCTTCTTGCGCTCCTCCTCGAAGGAGATCTTCAGGCGCTCCACACCGCGAATAAGGGTTTCCAGCTCGGAGCGCTGCCCCGCGAACTCGGCGGTTTTCTCGCGCAGGGCGGAGCTGGTGGTCAGCGCAGCAGCCTCGATCTCGGCCCGTTTTTTCTTCTCTTCCTCAAAAGCGGCTTTTACGCGCTCAAGCCCGGCGCGCTGGGCGGCGTCGTTTTCAACCTGCCTGGCGCGTTCCTCTTCGAGCATGGCCTTCAGGCGCTCGGCTCTGTTGCGGGCCTCCTCGAACTGTACCGTCTGCTTCTCCACCTGCAGCTCGTTGGAATTGGCGATGTCGCGCAGCGAGGAAATTTCAACCAGCAGCGCCTTCTCCTTCTGCGCGTATTCGTGGGCGCGGCGCTCGCCGGTGGAGTGGATCTCGCGGCGCTCGTTCTCCATCTGCTTGGCGGAGGCGGCTTTCAGCTCGGCGGCCTCGTGCTCCCGGCGCAGGTTCTCGCCGCGCAGCAGCTCGTTGTCGCGCTTCAGCCCCTCTATCTGCTTGTCCCTGGCGGCTTTCTGCTCTTCGGCGCCGCGCAGCTTAAGCAGGGAATCGTTGTATTTCCTTTCGCCGGCCTTCACCTCTTCCTCGAAGGCCTCCTTGAAATCCTCGTATTCCACGCGGAGGTCGCGGTGCAGCTTTTCCTTTTCGGAAAGCTTGGAGGAAAGCGACGCGCTCTGGTCCGCGGCCTGCTTCTTCTCCTGGGCCAGCTCCGCCTGCAGCGCGTAAAGCTGCACCTGGCGTTCCTCGGCCGTTCTCTTAAAGTTTTCGATCTTGCTCAGCGAGTCGCCGAGGTTGGAGCGGAAGTCCTCGAGGGTTTTCCGGTAGGCGTCGTCCTGCGACTGGCGCAGCTGCGTGGCGGCTTCCAGCTCGCGGTTCTTGCGCTCTATTATTTCCCCGTAGCGGTCGGCCTCGCGGCGCAGCGCGGCGTCCAGCTTCACTCCGCCGGCAGCTTCCTCGTCGGAGAGGCGCACGGTGAGCACCTCGATCTTTTCTTCCAGGGCGCGCCTCTCTGCGGCGTAACCGACGGAGAGGCCGTCCTTATCGGCGGCGGCTTTGGCCAGGGCCTCCCGGACGCGCAGCAGCTCGGCGTCGCGGCCCGCCAGCTCCTCGTCCAGGACCTTTTCCTTTTCGGTGTAGAGGCGCTGCAGGCGCTCGCGCTCCAGCAGCACCAGCTCTTCCTTCGCAATCTTTGAAGCGTCCAAAGCGGCGGCCAGTTCGGTTATCTTCTCGTCGCGGAGCCTTATGGTGCCGGCCAGGCGGGAGCTCCTGTCGTCGAGCTCCGCGGCGGCGCGGGCGCGTTCTTCGGCCACGGCCGCTTTCAGCTCCTCGCCGGCCTTCTGGCGGAGCATGCGCAGCTCTTCGCCGGCCTTCTGAATAGCAAGGCGCAGCGCGCTTATATCCTCGTCCTTGCGGCCCACTTCGGCCAGGAACTCAGCGCTGCGGCCTTCCAGCTCGTCCACGAACTTCTGCTTCTCGGCGGAGTGGCGCTTCTCGGCGTGCACGGCCTCGTCGGCCAGCTTCTGGTCGAATTCGGATTTAAGCTTGGCGCGCAGGGCGGTCTGCTCGGCGGCGGCGCGCCCGTCGATGGTCTCGATCTCGCGCCGGAGAGCCACCTGCTGCTCCTTGCCGGCGGCCTTCTCTTTTGAAAGTTCGTCTATATCCCTGCGCAGGTGCGAGATCTCCTCCACCTTAAGGCGCAGGCTGTCCTCGTAGATGCGGCCGGCGGTCTCGATTTCGGCGCGCAGCGCCGCGGTGTGCTTCTCCATCTCCACCTTGAGGCGCACGTCGTATTCTGACTGCAGCTGCTTCTCGCGGAAAGCGAATTCCTCCAGCTTCACGCTGTACTGGGTCTGCATCTGCTCGACCTTGTGCGAGAAGGACTCGCGCTCGGCCTGCAGGGTCTTTATGGTCTCCTCGAAGGTGCGCAGGTTGCGCTGCAGGTATTCCACCTCGTCCTGGCGCTTGCCCAGGTCGTCGCGGTAGCCGTGCTCTATCTCCTGCAGCTTCTCGGCAAATCTGTTGCGCTCGTGCTCCACGGCTATCTTGAGCCGCTTGGGGATCTCGGACTCCATCTCGCGGAAGCGGTTGCGCTCGGTCTCCACGGCGTCGCCGGCCTTGGAGAGGCGGAGCTCGTAGTCCGCCTGCTGGTTCTTCTTCTCGGTCTCCAGGGTGCGGATGACGCTCTCAAGGCTGCCGATGGCGTCCTTGTAGCGGTTGAGGTCCTCGTCGCGGCGCTTCATGGCGGCGGGGAATTCCCTGAGCTGCTTGTCAAGCAGCGAGACCTGCACTTTGTAATCGTCTATTTCCTGGTTTTTCTCCAGTATCTTCTTGTCTATCTCCAGATCTTTAAGCTTCAGGGCGCGCTCGCGCTCCTCGGTATCTTTCAGCCAGCTGTCCTTGGCCCACTTAAGCACGGCCTCCTGCTTCTTCATCTCGTCTTTTACGGAGTGCTCGCGTTTTTCAAGCTCCTCCACGCGGTTGCGGTAAGTGGCCTCGAGGGTATCCTTCTGTACGGCGGCTTCGTCGGCAAATCTTTTCTTTTCCTCCTCAAGGCGGGCGCCGTAGACGCGCTCGAACTCCTGCTGCTTGGCCAGCTGCTCCTGGCGCAGCTGCCACAGTTCCCCCTCCACCTGCGCCCAGCGGCCGCGCAGCTCCTCAGCCTTTTTCTGGTAGTCCTCCTGCAGGCGGCTTTCTTTCTGCTTGAGGGCTTCGTCGTTCTTGGAGATCTTGTCTTCCAGCTCCTTCTCGCGCTCGGTCATGCGCTCAAGCCGGGAGTGGAACTGGTACTCCAGGGAACTCTGGCGCGACTTCATCTCCTCCTCGTGCACGCGGGCGGAGCGGTCTATTTCCACGTTCTTGGTCTTAAGCTGGTTCTCCAGGAAGGAGACCTGGCTGGATTTATCCTGCAGGTTCTGGCGGATTTTAACGTCGTCCTCGTGCAGCGCGCGTATCTTGTCCAGCGCCCAGCGCAAAGCCAGACGCGCGGTCTCCACGTCGTTTATCGCGGCCTCGTTCAGGGAGGATTCGTCAAAATTGTCGCTCATATACTGAGTTAGCCACAAAAAAGCACAAAAGGCACAAAAGTAATGGTTTTATCTTTTTATGTGCTTTATGTGCTTTTTGTGGCTAATCCTATTATCGTGTTCATCTGTGTAATCTGTGGTTTCAAAAATACGTACTTACGGAAGCACCAGCACCTGGCCGGGCTTTAAGTCGCCGCCGCGGCCCAGCGAGCCGGAGTTGGCGCGGTAGATCTCGGGCCAGCGCGCCGAGTTGCCGTATATGGCGGCGGCTATGCTCTCAAGCGTGTCGCCTTCCTTTACCGTATAGCTGGTGCGGCGGACTGCGGGCTGCTCCGGTTGCGGCTGCGGCTTGGGCTGCGGGGCTACAACGGCCGGCTTGGCCGCGTGCGCCTTTAAAGCTTCCATTTCCAGGCGGGACTTTTCAAGTTCCAGCTTGAGGATCTCGATCTGGTTCCTGATCTCGGCCTGCGCGGCGGACTCAGGCTGAACCGCCGGCTGCACCTGCACCGGCTGCGCGGCGGGGGTCGCGCCCTGCCGCAATGCGGCGTCGAGGCGCTCCTGCAGCAGGCGCAGCTTCTCGTCCTGCGGCTGCGCCGCGGCGGGAGCAGTTATGCTCTGCCGCACCACGGCGTCAAGGCGCTCCTGCAGCACGCGTATCTTCTCCTCCTGCAGGGCGGCCCTGTCCTGGGCGCGGCTGAGCGCTGCCGCGGTGGCAAGCTCGTCGGCGCGCAGCAGGTCGGCTTCGGCGCCGAACCGGAAAGAGAAAGCCAGGCGGTGGGAGCCGGCGGTGTTGGCTATGCCGCTCAGCGGCAGGGTGTAAGCGTAATCGAAAGCGGCCAGGCCGAAGCGCCCGCCGACGCCCAGGTTCACGTTGCGGCGGGAATTATTGCCCGCGGCCAGCCCGAGGCGCAGGGCGTAGCGTTTCTGAAAAGCGTATTCGGCCCCGGCGGAGATCGTGTAGTCCGGGCCCGCGAAAGCGGCGTCAAGGTCCAGCAGGCTGGCCCTCATAAGGTAGGAGGCGCCGGCGCGCACTTCCACCGGCAGGCGGTCGGCGGAGGCCAGCCCCAGGTCGGGCTTGTTAAGGTTCTTGATGGAAAGGCCGAAAGCGTAGTTCGTCCTGTAGCGGTAGAAAAAGCCCAGGTCGGCGCCCAGCGCGGCCTTGGAGTAACCGGCCGCGAAAACCGGGTCCAGCGCCGTGTAGGCGTCGGAAACATAGCCGCGGCGCATATATTTAAGCGTAAGTCCCGCGCCTATGCCCCGGTAAACGGTAGTGGCGTAGCTTACGGAATAAGAGGTTTCGGAATAAGCCTCGCTGAGGCGGGTGTCGTTCCAGGCGAAGCCGGCCGCACCCTGCAGGTAGCGCTTGACCGGGGCCGCGAAGGCGAAATAGCCCTGGCCGATCTTGGAATCGTCGCTGAGGCCGGAGTACAGGCGGCCGTAGACGGCGGTGAGCTCGGGAGAGGTAAGTTCAAGCAGGGAGGCGGGATTGGCGCAGAGGGCCTCGGCGCCGCCGGGTATCGCGGTAAAAGCGCCGCCCATGGCGGTGGACCTTGCCCCGCAGGCGGAATCAGGTGAAAAAGAAGCTTGAGCGTTCATAGTAGCTGCGGCAATACCGCAAAACATAACCAGTAAACCTTTTGCCACAGTTCTAATTCTAGCTTTTAGCTGTTTCATAAATATTACCTGAATGTATCGGCATTAAAACGAACTGCCCTGAATTCACCGCTGAGGCGCAGAGGTCGCAGAGGAGGAAAAAACACAACCGGCCTGCTGACCCATTGCATAATTAAACATCCCTACATTCTCAACTCTAAATATTTCTCCGCGACCTCTGCGCCTCTGCGGTGAAAATAAAGCGCAGTTTTATCTCGCCAGCACCACGGTGCCGTTATAGTACTTGTCGCCGGCTTTGAACTGGTAGACATAGATGCCGGCCTGCGCCTTGTCACCGCCGGACCTGCGCCCGTCCCAGGCCAGGGAGGACCCTGAGTTGTAGGGGCCGGCCTTAAGCTTGGCTACTTCAGCCCCGGACAGGTCGTAGATCTTGGCGCTGCTTATGACGAGATCTTCCGGATTCTCGAAGATTATATTAAACTCGTCCCAGACGCCGTCGCCGTTGGGCGTAAAGATCTTGCGCGGCACGGTCTGCGTTACGCTGAAGTTCTGGGCCCTTATGACCTTCTTTACCTTAAAGAGGCCGGTCAGCCGGGTGACAACAGATACGCTGCCGGTGTCCGGGTTAACGGTGCCGCCCAGCTTAACGTCTTCAACTCCGTTGTAGTAATAAACGGCGTAGTCGTAGGCGCTATAGTTAGCCGACGGCGAGAAATCGCTTACTGTAAAAGCGCCTGTTTTTGAGAGCGGCATTGTAAGTGTGACATCCTGGGGAAGTTTACCGGCCACTTCGTTATTGGCGGCATCCCTCAGGAAGAACTTATAGGACACCACGGTGGCGCCCGTCTCGTATTCAGGCATACTCTGCATAACCGGCACAAGGCCGGCCTCGCGCAAAATATCGCTTACCCCCGGCGGGATATCCACTATAGCGCGCTGGTCGTCCGCCACGGTGCGGGTCACTTCGTCGCCATTGCTGAGCCAGATGGAGGAGTCGCTGCGCACGTTGTTGCTGTCCAGGGTTTTCACGAAATACCACTTTACCGGCAGGATGCCAACCGTGTATGAAAGCGTGGAACTTGAAAGGGTTATCGGCGCTGAAACGGCGCCGCTGAGGGAGCTGCTGGAATAAACCTCGTAATTTTTAACCGCGATGGTGCTGCCCGCGGTATTATACTGCACCGCGTCCCAGGAGATGGTATAGTTCCCGCCGGCCACCACACCGTAGACGAAAGGCGCGCGCGGCTTTATGGGCGCGGTGACGAAGGTGGCGTTGGCCGATAGCCGGCCGTACATATTGCTGCTGTCGCGCACCCTTATGGCCACGTAATAGGTTTTGCCGGTCTCAAGGCCGGAATAAAGTTTCTGGTCAACAGTGCCCGCGGTCAGGGCGGACAGGGTAATGGAAGAATTAATAGTGGAATAATTAGCATAGGTCACCGGGTAGGTGGCTATTTTAATTTCCACCGCGCTGGCCTGGCCGATGAGCCCCTCGCTGCCGACGCTGGTCCACCGCATAAGTGCTTCGGTGGCGGAGTTTGTTGTGGCAGTAAAGTCATAAACCACGCCGGGGCTGTGGCTGGTGCCGGAATGCCCCGCGCGCAGCCCCTTGCCAGAGGCGGCCTTGGTGGAGCCTGAAACCTCCCCCACCGTGGACTCCAGCGTTTTGCCGCCGCTGTTGGAGATGGCGAAGCCGGTGGTAAAGGCCTTTGTCTCCAGCATATTAGCCGCTGCGGCCGGCAACCCGCCGCACGCAAGCGCCATCCCCGCCAAAGCCAGACCCACGCTTTTATATTTCATAAAAAGCCATCCCGCTTTTATTAACGGCAACGCACAGTTAACTTCTGCCCGCCCGGGCCGGGTGGAACACCCCGACCCGTGTCACGTCGCTTATTCGGAACTAATTAGTATTAACCGAACGCCCAACCTCAACCCAGACCTTTGTCGCACTGATCGTTGTGCACAGTAAGGTGATAGATGACCCATTGGATGAGTCAGCACCAGTTGGAGCCCAATGGCCCGCGGTCCCGTTCAGCACCATAGTGTCTGCTGCACCTCCGACTGCAGTATCGGAGAAGGTCAGAGAATCTGCCACCCAATCCACGGTAACAAACATGACCTTTTGTCCTTGCCCCACGTCTCCGGAATCGCAGCCAGCGATGGTCGCAATAGTATTGACACCAGAGGTTTGCGTCAAGAGAACAACTCCGGAACCATTAAGCCCAAAAGTTGTTATTCCACCAGTAAGGCTTATAGACTGAGAGGCATTTACAAAACTCTTGGCAGTAACAACGCCACCGGTACTGACCGTCAGTTTAGCCGCATCACCGCTATCGGTTATCACAAACGGCGCTGCGGTCGGTACCGCAGCCATCTTTAATATCGTCTGTACGCCAACTGCACCGTAAGTCACCGTCTGCGCTGCAGCAGGGCCAAGAATAACCTGCGCGCTGTTCGTCACACTGCCCAATCCTACCATGGTGCTATTAATGCCCGCGACGGTGCCGGTGAACGTAGCTCCAGCCAGGCTGGCCTTCAGGTCCAACGCGGTCTGCTGCGGCGTGGATACTACCTTTGCCGAGTCGGCGGTATTATCCACCA
>JAUSCK010000282.1 GCA_030651035.1 Elusimicrobiota bacterium | reverse complement strand
AGGGAAATACACCAGCGCCAGCAGCTAAGCGGGAGTTCGGCAAGTATCCGCGCTGATACTCGCCCTGCTCTACGCGAAATCCGACGGGCTTGCGGTTCCGATTTCGCACACCTCACTTACAATCTGTCTGCAATCTACCTGGCAAAAATATTTACACTAAAATCACCAATGTAAGCGCCTGTTCCCAGTGTCGCAAAAGTCCGCGCGCTGTTTCCCCCTCCCCGACGTAAGCCTTCCCCCTCCTTTCCCCCGGGTGTCGCAAAAGGAATAGGGTTTTATCCGCAATGCTCCGAAGCACTGCGGATAAAACCCTATTCCTTCCACGCCTCTGGGGGAGGGTAGGGCGGGGTAAAGGAAAGGGCGGCTTGGGGTTGGTATTCTCTAAAGCTATACCACCCACCCCCGCATAAAGGAGGCCGGACAAGACCAGGACAAGCCGCCCGAAGGTCCGCATTATAATTTTCCCATTATTCCTGTGACAGGGATCATTTGCATCTTCTTAAACTCCCAAAGGCTCCTGTTTCCTTTTTCTTCATGCAGGGATATTTTTACTTTTCTGGGAGAAGCTACGGGTTTGTCGCGAAAGCCAGGAGGGCGTCCTGCGCGGCCCCTCCATCGCAATAAATGTTTCCCCCGTCTCCCCGGGGACAGGCCGCCCCTAATATATCCATTAAAGCGGAGCGCTTGACAGGTTTGCCCTTATCAAAGAGCATATAGGTCCTGCTGTTCGCTTTAACCTCATACTTTTGAGCCAGTTCCAGGTGGGCCTTGCTCGCAGAGGTATCCACCAGATACACATCAAATTTATCCGACCCTTTCTTGCGCACAGCCTCAAGCATGTCAAGCACTCCCGTAGCGCCTTTGCACGGGCAGAAGTCTACCAATACGGGTTTTGAGGCCCGCAGGACCTTCCATTCGAAGAACAAGCCCGACTTCTGACAGCCGGAGGCAAAGCCGGCCAGTAAAAGCAGCCCCAGCGGCCATTTTAAAACAAACATACTCCAGCCGCGGACCGGCCGAACCGGGCGGTTCGCGGAACAAGGCGCAGTGAATTCCGGCACTATTGTATTTTGTTTATTTTTCATGTGAAACTCCTTATTGGCAACAATTCAGCGAAAACTCTCCCGCCGCTTTTTCCTAATCAAATTCATATTCGTATTTATTCACCCGGCCATCCATGAAATGAAACCTCAACCACACGCCGTCCATCCCCAAGGCTCCTGGGTCCGGGCCCAGCAAGTAAACCGCCGACAAGCCGTCAGCCAGCTCATTGGCCGGTGTGCCTAAAAGCTCGTACAGTTTTGTTTTTGTCATGCCGATAAGTTTATGCTGCTGCAGCAAATCGTCCCGCATGCGGTAACGGGTGTTCGAAGTGCCGGCGTCGGCCGCTTTCCATTGCGCCGGATCGAACGGGAGCGGGGATGGATCCCGGAAGTAGAACCCGAACAACGCCCACCCCAGCGCAAGATATGCCAGATAGGTAAGAATAAAGGTTCCCAAAACACGGATTGCGGCGGGAAGGACTTTCCACCCGGTAGCCCGGGATATCCTAAGCGCGAGATAATTGCTGAGGAAATAAGCCAGGCACAGAGCAACGGCCGCTACAAACAGCAGTATCAAGAGGTGCATATAAAGCATCCAGGGATAATTAACTTTTCCGCGAATATAAAACAATTACCCTTAATTTTACACCAGACCATTGCCCAACCCTTAGCGTACGATCTTTTCCGTTTCTTGAGGGGACCCCTATAAAGACTATAAGGGGAAGGGTGGTTGGCAGGGCCAGGTTAGAACCTGTTTGATAGCGGTTGTTTAGCCGAAAACTACCATTTTGGGCGCCGAAATTATATTTTTAATAGTAATATGGGTCAGTTGTGTTGAGCTTGTTGCCTGGTTCGTATCATCCGCGTTGCCACGATGTAGGCATCTATGATTGCGTAAAGCCATATACAACCCAGGATCGCCATATACAGGAACAGGCGGTCATAGGGAAATGGACCGTGGCGGTCTACATCGGCAAAACTCATCATGAGAAAAAGACAAAGGACACAAAACGATACAGAAACAGGGAGCAGCAGGACTCCTTTCAAAATCTGTCCATTGTGGATTTGGCCGACTCCGGAGAAAAGGAGCGACCGGATCACAGAATCCCAGGGAGTAACTGGAACATCCCCTATGCCGGGATGCGCTGGCATTTTATTGGGGGTTTTAGTCTGATTTGGCATTTATAAGTCTCCACAACAATAAACTGAGCTTAGAAATAGACGCCCGCAGTAGCCTCGAGAAGGAGTGGTATTACTTTGCTGACCTTCTGGCCCATAAACCGAAAACTGGAACCCTTGAATTCGTAGGTGAGGGAAAGACCAATCCCTATCCTAGACTGAGGCCGGTATTCGAACCTTTGATAAATAACCGGGGTCGTTACCGTGACATCCTTAAGGTGAACTGCGCCTCTAAACGCCCAATCATAGATGTCGTTGTCAAAGACAATGGTAACGCCATCGATCTGCTGAAATCTGTATCTGCTTACGCCGATACCCGAATAAGAATAGATTTTTTTGCTCAATGCCTGCTTGAAGTTGATTAGAAACCTGGAACCCGTAAGGTTTATCTTTACACTTTTGCAATCGCCTGCAAGCGACGGTTCAGGGCAGATATCATCAGTATAATTCTGGGCATAATAGATATAATCCAGCTGAATTGCTGACAACGGCTCATATCTCGCCCCTATTGAATATGCCAGCGGGTCCACCGTTACGCCGCTTTTTCCGCTGGAAACTTCCTCCCCTGAAATGGGATCCGTGTAATCGACAACCTTGCTGAATTTTGTGCCACCGGGCCGGTAAACATACCCCAGGTATATCCCTATCGCCTGCGATTTGGGAACCGGCGCGTCGGCTAGATAGTATTTCGCTTCCTCGTCAAAGAGGCTGGCAGGAACGGTTTTAAAGGCGGTAGCCACAATATCGCCTGTTTCCGTATGTACCATTCTGGCATTTATATGGTATTTTGAGCCTATCTTCTCCATGCTGCCAAAAACCTGTAAACTCGCCCCGCTGAGTTTCCCCACTTTCAGGGCCTCTTCCGGATCCCCTACGCCTGACATGCTTAATTTAAGCTCGGAGAAAATTTTATTAATATCCACCCTTTCCACTAATTTAAAATTGGGATACTTGCTGAAACTATGCGTTAAAAGCTCGGCCAAAGCGTTGCCGACTTTCCTTTTCGCCAGCTCGTCGCTGGTATGGAACGGTAATACAGCCATTGTGGTTTTTTGTTTTTTCGGATAAGCGGTTTGATAAGCGGAAACCAGGTCCTTCGCCATTTTATCAAGGCTTATCGACACTTCGGAGTCCGAGGCTGCAAAACTTACGGGACAGAACGCTGAGAGAACTAAAATAGACCAAAGTATTGTTTTCATTCTTCTTTTAGCCTTTCAGGATATTGTGTTTTTCCACGTACACGCTCTTAGGATTCATAAATGGCCATTAGATCTGTAGTAAACATGAGACCGGTTATCGCAAGTTCTTTCCCGATCTTAATCTTTTCACGCTTAAAAAAATTCGCGGAAATCTTCCCTTACCGCTATAATACAAAAAACGAGGGCGGTTTTGCATCAGCTCCTCCACCTCCTCCTACCTTGAGGTTAACCTGTCCAGCGCGAACGCACGGTACACGCGACAGGTGCGTTCAGTGGCGGCGGACGGGATAGGCGACTATTCCGAGGCTTCCGCCTCGACCCTGGTGAACCCTCCGGACACGGCGATAGTTACCAGTTCCGGAATGCACTCCCTGTCGCTGGGGTGGGCGGCAAACGGCAGCGCCAGTTGATCTGTAGTAGGGGTCGCCTCAGAAAACGGAAAAAATCGTACGCTAAGCCTCCTGCCCCCAACGCAGCACTGCAATCATGCTCCCCAAATGTCGATATAGGGTATACCCTAATACCACGTCAGGGGTCTGCCCGTATAGCGTCAGATTAGAGTATAAATTTTTATTTTATGACACCATCTGTCATAACTCATAGACTTATCCCTGACACCTCAGGCACAGGAGAACTCCTAGACGGTTACACCTTGTCCGGCGACTACCTCTGGTGCAACTGCGTCAAGATCGATACTGCGGGGAAGGTTAGGCTGGGGAAGTGGCTCCATGGGCTGCCAGCGGCGGTTAAACGGGTGCTTAAAACCGGAAGGTTGATTCCTTAAGCGAGTTTTCTGTCCGGTTGCTCCCCATGCCCAAAGTCCAACCCAGTATTTCCCCCTCTCGTCGGAGGATTTCTCATTTTCTTATTTGAGTGTCGCGAAAGTAGCACTTCCACGCCTCTGGGGGAGGGTAGGGCGGGGCAATGAAGAGAAATCCGCTCCTGCCTCCGTGGTCGTAGATATCCGTATATCTATATATACGGATATTTGGTTGGCCGGCGACACTGTCGCCCCCTTGACATTACAACTTCCGCGTTGTATACTATCTACAACGCTTTAGTTGTACGGCCCTTTTAGCCGCACGGCCACGCAGGAGATAGAATGATAATTTAACAGGAGATTTAATATGTACGAAGTATTCAACTATGTTTCGCTGCATAATGAAGATTGTTGATGTGTTTATCAGCTCTTTGAAAAATAAAGCCATAGAAGGTCGCCTTCCCGCAAGGTTCGACTACTTAGAGCAGTATGGTCCGCTGGCCAAACCCCCGGCTTTTGAGCATCTCGGAGATAAGATTTATTATATCCGGCTCTCCTTTGGTAAGCTGGAAATACGTATATTCTATTTCTTCGATGGGAAGAAGATTATTCTTACCCATGGTTTTCTTAAAAAGACCCCGAAGGCCCCCCTTCGGAGATCGCTCGGGCGAAAGCGATTTACACAGAGCATTTCAGATAGTTCTTTAAAAATTGGTTTTACGCTCCCTGAGAGAATGCTCCCGGGGAATTCTTCACCCCAAAATAAATTTGTTTACACACTAGAATAACAAACACTAACAAAAACGAAACACCTAAAACTAAAAAGAGAAAAAACGCATAAACAAACAACTAAAAAAGCAAAATACAGCAAAGAGAAAACTTATGAAACGCTCATATCATAAACACGCAGACAAGAAAAAAGAACTTCTCAAAGATTCTGAAATCCGGAAAGCTTACGAGGAAGAGCTTTCCATGCTGATGATAGCGCACCGCATAGCTGAGCTTAGGGAACAGGCAAATATGACACAGGCGCAGCTTGCGATGCAGATTCACACTAAACAGCAAGTCATTTCAAGACTTGAAGATGAGCAGCATATCCCTTCCTTTATCACACTTTGGAAGGTTGCACATGCTTTTGGTAAAAAGCTTGAGATAAAGATGGTTTAAGTCTTCCCCGGCAGCGTTCGCCTTCCCCTCCGTAAAAGCGAACTCCCCCCTTCCCTTTTGATACGCCTCCGTCGGGCTGACTTTGACGCATTGCGCCCATAGTTCGCCTTTTTCAAGAAATGCGAATTCCTTAAGCGAGTTTTCTGTACCGTTGCTCCCTATATGCCAATCCCTTATGGCCCCAAAATGCACGGATGTTGGTTCTGGACCTATCAGAAAAGGAGCTTACTCCGCCCTTAGCGCGTCAGCGGGTTTCAGGCCGGCGGCCACCCACGCTGGATAGATAGCAAAAGCAAAAGCGGTAAACGCCGCTATAAGAACGGAGACCAGCGGCATCCACGGCTTAATGTGGCTGGGGTCCATCGCCAGCATAACCTTGACTGGCACGCCCCAGAAATAGCCCAGGGCGGAGCCGAGTACGCCGCCGATAAGCCCCAGCATGACGGCCTCCACTATAAACTGGAGCATTATATCGCCGCGGCTCGCGCCGACCGCGCGGCGTATGCCGATCTCCCTGGTACGGGCGAATACCGTGGCCAGGGTTACGTTCATGATACCGATACCGCCGGCGATAAAGGCGAGCATGCCAAGAGAGATCGTCACCAGCGATGATTTAAGGCTCTCTGAGATTCTGTCGCGGATAAGCTCCAGCTGGTTTTCCACGATAAAGAAATCTCCATCGCCGAAGCGTATCTTCAGGAAATTATTTATGCGCCGCAACGACTCATCGAAATCCTGTTCACTGCCGGTATCGATGTTAACATCGAGAGACTGGTAAGAACCGATAAAGCCATAGTGGGATAGCGTCGTTACCGGCGCCAGGATCTTATACTCCTGCGAGCGCCCCAGAATGGTGTTCGGACGCTTGGAATATGGCAGTTCCTCCAGTATGCCTATTACCATAAACGTAATGCCGTCTATCTTAACAGCCTTCCCCAAGAGATCATTGTGCGCGACCAGCGTGTCGAAACCTCCGCTAAAATTGTACTTTTTCATCATCGTCTTATCGAAGCTGTTGCCCGGAGGCGGCGCGGCTTTCTTTACAAGCACGCACACCCGCAGCTTGTTTTCCACGTCATGCCAGCCCAGGAAACGCCCTTTCAGCGTGTAGACAAAGTCGCGCTTCGCCCATTCCGGGGTCACTCCCATCAGGCTGGAGGTAACACGCTGCCCCCCATATTCCAGCACATTGTGCCAGTCCCTGCCTTCGGGGGAAACCATATACAGCTCCGGCATTTTTTCCCTCAGGTGCAACACATCCTCATAAGTTATTACCGGGGGCGGAACGTAATCATCCGGTGAGGAATAAGTTTTGCTGTAATTCTGCGAGATCTTAAGCCTGGCCATGCCGGAGACTGCTTTCTGCTTTTCCATGCGCTCGTAGGTAGAGAAGATCGCGGAAAAGGCCTCTATGAAGACCACCGAGCCGGCCGCTATGGCGAGGAAGCTCAGCACCGAGCGCATCTTATGCGCCCAGATCTCGGTTAAGCCGGTCTTCACGGCGTTTACCAGGGCTCTCACTCTATTCTCCCGTCGCGCAGCCTGATATTGCGGCCGGCCCTGGCCGAGATCTCACGGTCGTGAGTCACCAGCACCACGGTCATTCCCTCCGCGTTAAGAGCAAATAGCATATCAACGATATCCCGGCTCGAGACCGAATCCAGGTTGCCGGTGGGCTCGTCGGCAAGTATTACTTTGGGCGAATTAGCGAGGGCTCTCGCTATAGCTACGCGCTGGCGCTCGCCGCCGGAAAGCTCGAGCGGGGTCTTGCGCTCCTTACCTTTGAGCCCCACTTTATGCAGCAGCCCGGAGGCGCGCTTTTTCATTTCGGCGGCATCAACGCCGGCGTACCTCATGGGCAGGCAGACATTTTCAAGGGAAGACAGCCTGTTAAGAAGATGGAAAGACTGAAAGACAAAGCCTATGGAATCCCGCCGGGCATCGGAGCGCTCGCCGTCGGACATAGCAAGCACGTTCCTGCCGTCGAACTCATATTTCCCGCTGCTGGGCTCGTCCAGCAGGCCGATAATGTTGAGCAGTGTCGACTTGCCGCAGCCGGAAGGCCCGGTAACAGCCACGAATTCGCCCTTATGTATGTCAAAAGAGACGCCGCGCAGGGCCGGCCAGCCGGACTTGCCGCCTTCATACGTCTTGACCAGGTTTGAGCAGCTTATCTTCATCCGGCTTTATTTCAACGTTTCCGGGACTGCCGTGAACAGCTTGTCTCCCGGCTTTACCGCTCCGCCGGCTAACTCAACATCGGATTCGGACCTCAGGCCCGGGTAGACCTGCAGTTTCTCGGCCTCATACCCGGTCTTCTGGCGGTACACGTAATAGTTAAGCCCCTCCTGAAATAGGGTTTCTATAGG
>JAUSCK010000274.1 GCA_030651035.1 Elusimicrobiota bacterium | reverse complement strand
ACCCTCGCCGCCCCTCGCGAGGCGCGTTTTTCGTTCCTGCCCCCGCAGTAGGCCCCGACTTCGCATCTCGCGGTCTTTTCCCCTTCTTCTATAAAAAGAAGAAGGGCGGGGTTTTCAGGCCCCGCCCTTCCGGTGAACTTTTTAGTTCGTACTTATTTTATCCACTTGGTGAAGTCGTCCCAGTTGGAATCCTTCGCCCATTCAAGCCCGTCGTAAGCCGTAGTGTAGGAGGTCGGGATGTAGATCGCGAGCCCCAGCGCGTTGGCGTACTTCGCGCCGGTGGCGCGGTTGTGGTAGATGACAGAGCCGGACAGGAAGCTCAGGAGCTCCGCGCCCTTGGCCTTCACATCGGCGTTCTGCGTGCCGTCATTAACCAGCTTCACAAAGTGCGGAAGCGACTTGTTGCTGGAGTAATAGAAAGCCTGCGCCCTGGTGCGGGCGTTCTTGGCGTTGAGAACTTCGCCGGAAGCCATCACGGAGGAGACCCAGCCGTTCATCAGCTGGCCCAGCTTGTAGAGGTTCTCCGTCTTTACGGAGGACTGCGTGGCGCCCTGGCTTATGGACTGGTAATGATCCGTATAGGAATCCACCATGGCCTTGGACAGCTCGGCCTGCAGCATGGAGGGCTTGGCGGCCAGCGGGGCCAGCCAGGTGTTGTAGGTGTAGCCGTCGCCGGGCTCGGTCTCTTCCGAAGCCACTATGTAGTCGGCGCCGGTGCGGACCTCGTAGGCGACTTCCAGCATCTGCATCAGACAGGCGTCCATGGAGAGTATCTCTATCTTGCCGGTCTCGGCCAGCGCCAGCTTAAGCTGCTGGGTGGTCATGTGGTTGCCGGTCTCGTCGTCGTACGAGATGCCCTTGCCGGATTCAGCGGACAGGGCCTTGTTCCAGCCGGAACCGTGGTTCCAGATAACCAGCACGTAGCGCTGGGCGGGGTACTGCGCCTGCGACCACTTCACGAACTCCACCATGTTCTTCCAGCTGCCCATGTCTGATTTGGGAATTTCCATCACCACGGGTGAGGTGATCTTGGTAATATCGGCGTCCTTCCGGACCAGGTAGCGGCGGGAGCCTTTCCAGTCCCCGTCTTCCGAGGAATAGCCGCTGATGCGGCCAAGCTCGGCCACGATATTCATTTCGGGGGTCGACCCCACAAGTTCCATCTCGTTGACGTCCTTAAGGCCGTATTCCTCAAGGTTGTTCTTGGCGTTCACGTAGACCATTACGGTCCACTTGGCCGGGGCTTCGGGATTGCCGGGAAGCGGGACGATCTGCGCGTCCGGGCCGCTATTCTGTAACTGGGCCACTATCTTGGAAACGCTGCCCTGCTGGTCGAAGGTTACGGCGGCGAATGCCCCGGAAACCATGACCAGACCGAGAAGCGCGCCGAATAACTTGTTTTTCATTACTCCTCCAGTGCGCGTTTGTGTGCTTACCGAAATATTAGTAAAAGGTCGGCAGAAAGTCAATAATTAGAAGCACAATTATTATTGTGCCGCCTGCCTTCGTTATAATATAATTGTTATTGAATGCATTTTTGGACCGGGGAATAAAATGACCAAACATATACTATTAGCTTCTATATTCGCCTTGCAGACGCTTGCCGCGGGCCCGCTGCTGCACGCGCAGGCGGCCAGCCGGTCCTCGCTTGAGTCCAAGCTGGCGCTGGAAAACTCCCTGGAAAAAAGAGTGCGCATGGTCCTCGCCGAGGCGCTGGGCACGGAGGACATAATAGTAATAATTTCCGCCGAGCTGCAGGAGCAGGAAAAGAAGTCCGCCGAGATAATGCCCGGCATCCCCGAAAAAGAGAATATGGGCGAGGCCTCCTTTTCCACCAGCCTGACGATGGTGAAGAAACTTTCGGCCAGCCTGATCCTGGACAGATCGGTGACGGAATCCGACACGCAGCTGGCGAGGAAACTGGCCGCGGGCCTGCTAGGCCTCCCGCCGGACAGGCAGGACCTGGTCACCATCGAAAAGATGGATTTCAGGAAAGCCAAGCCCATCACTATCGGGGCCCTTTTCGCCCCCCCGAACCTCTGGAGCTTAATCTGGATTTTAGTGGTGGCTCTGTTCGCGCTGATCACGGTGACCGTTTTCCTGGTCCCGGTCTCAAAAAGCGCGCGGGCCTTCGTAGAGGCTTTCAGCGCCAGCAGTACGGCCGCCGCGGCGGGCGGGGACCGGTCCGACAGGCCGGAGGCCGAAATGAAAGTGGCCGCCGCACATGCGGCCGCCGAAGCCCCCGTCGTGAAGGAGATAAAAGGCAGGAAACCCCCGTTCTGGTTCCTGAACCCCGGGCACCTGGGCAGCCTCGCCTTTATCATGCGGACGCGCTCCGTGGAGGACCTCACCATACTGCTCAGCTACGCGCCCGGCGACATCGCCCCCAAGCTGGCCGAGGCTCTCTACCCCAAAAGCGCCGAGGCACTGGCCGCCCTGCCGAAGGTCACCCTTATGCCCGAAGCCCGCATCCGCGCCCTCGAGGAGGAGATACTTTCCTCGCTGGATTACGTGGTGGGCGGCGAAGACAAGGCGGTGAACATTATAAGCGGCCTGGACGAGGCGGTGCAGGAAAAAGCGCTGGCCGCCTTCACCAGGCTTGACCCGGCCATGTCCCGGAGGCTGAATTCCTCGATAGTCCGGCTCTCCAACATCCAGGACATTGAACCCATACAGGCCCAGGCGCTAGCCCGCAGGCTGCCCATGCGGGTGCTGGCCGCCGCGCTGAAAGGCTCCGCCTACGCTAATATTTTTCTCTCTAAGCTGGCAGGCGGCATGCAGGAGCGCTTCAAGCAGGAACTGGACCTCACCCGCGACCTGCCCGCCGAGGCTTACAAGGCGGAGCGCGCCAAGCTTGTTGAGACGATGCGGCAGATGATAAAAGAAGGCTTTCTCACTCTTAAAACGCAGGGCGCCCCCTCGCCCGCCCCGGCCCCGGAAGCGGCCCCGGCCCCTGAGGCGGCCGCGCCCGCAGCGGCGGCCGCGCCCG
>JAUSCK010000268.1 GCA_030651035.1 Elusimicrobiota bacterium | reverse complement strand
AGGCTCGGACCAGCCATTGCATGTAGCTGTGGCGCGCCTGTTGGGTTATAAATGGCCCCGCCAAACTGGCTCAAGCTTCCCTGATTGCCCGGCCCTGGCCCCGGATGATATTGAAAAGTTTAGTGACGACGATGGTATTGTTTGTATTCCCTCAATCCGGGGAGAAGATACCGCCGCAGACAGCCTCTCCACGCTGCTTGCTACCTGTGGAATAAAGCCGGACCGCGACCTTGACGCTTGGCTGCGCGATAGCTTCTTTGAAGAACACTGTAAGCTTTTCCACCACCGTCCCTTTATTCTGCATATCTGGGATGGGCGCAAACGCGACGGCTTCCATGCACTTGTAAACTACCACAAACTGGCCGGCAAGGGTGGCAGGAAGCTTCTTGAAAGTCTTACCTATAGCTACCTTGGCGAATGGCTTACCCGCCAACAGGCAGGTGTAAAAAGTGGCGAAGAGGGTGCCGAAGATCGTCTGGCAGCCGCGGTAGAACTTCAAAAACGTCTTGAATACATACTTAAAGGCGAACGTTCTTGTGATATTTTTGCCCGCTGGAAGCCGCTCTCCCAACAGGCCATAGGCTGGGAACCGGATATAAACGATGGCGTCCGCCTTAATATCAGGCCGTTCCTGGCAAGCGACCTCCCTAATGGCCGTACCGGTTCTGGCATACTCCGCTGGAAGCCTAATATAAAATGGGATAAAGACCGCGGCAAAGAAACGCGCCGCCCAAAAGAGGAATACCCCTGGTTCTGGCATGAGAAAGATTTCACCGGGGACCGGGTGAATGATTGCCATCTAACAAGCGAGGAAAAACAAAAGGCAAGAATTAAAAACAATGTTTCAAAATAGACATGTTTATACTACGCGGCACACGGTTACACGTTATTATGGCTCACACTGAACGAGAAAACACAACGCTGATAGAAGCCCTGCAAAAATCTCTTGCATGCACCGGCCGCAATGCGCCCGGTGAGGTGCCGCCTGCCGCCATACTCTGGCCGGACGCCGACGGGCAATGGCAGCCGCTGGTCGAGCAATTGCGCCGCACAATGCCGGAATTGCTGATATACGGGGCTTACGCGCCGGAACAGCGGCAAGGCCCGGCCATTTGGCTGCGCTGTATTATTGAGCGCACACTGACCGAACCTGCGCTGCCTGAAAAGAAAATCCCCATCATTTACCTGCCAAAGATTGGCCGACAGATATTGCGCGCCGTAGATGAATGCCCGGAAAACCTAAAGCCGCTGGTGGAGTTGCAGTACCGTGGCGTTACCTGGTGCCAGCGCAATGGCCGGGATTGGACTGTAGAAGCGTTTCTGGTTTCGGAAGAAAGCGGCCTGGGCTTGGACGTGGCTAAAGATGATTCAACCCGCCGTGCCATGCGTGGGGCTCTGCCGCAATTGGCCGTAACATCTCTGGTGCGCCTGCGCGGCAAACGCCTTGAGGCTGAGGATTTTGACAAGTTAATGGTGGACGATACACCGCGCAACCTCCTTGAATGGCTGAGCGAGCCCAAAGAAACGCGGGGGCGCTGGGATACTGCCCGTTGGACGGCTTTCTGTTCACGCTGCAAAGCGGAATACAGTTTTGATCCGGAGCGTGACGGTGAAATTGTGGCCGGCGAGAAACTAGGCCTGTTAGAAGAGGCATGGGTTGGCGTATGGGAGCGTTTTGCCGAAGCACCTTCGCTTTATCCCGGTATTCAGAGCCTTCTTAGAAAAGCCAAGCCTTCAATTCTTACTTTCAAAAAAGAAACCTGGCCGGACGAGAATGACGCCGCCGAAAAAACACTGCGCGATGCTTTAGTGCAATTTACAAAGCTTGCGCCTGCGGAAGCCAGGGCAGCGCTTGCCAAAATGGAAGAAGAGCATGGCTTGCGGCGGCAATGGGTTTGGGCACAACTTGAGATGAGCCCTCTTGCAATTGCGCTGGAGCCGCTTGTTTTGCTGGCGAAACACACAGCAACGGCCTTAGGCGGCGATTCGGCAAAAGCGATGGCTGATTTGTATGCGCAGGGAGCATACCTTGCGGACTATTCCGTTCTAACAGCAATGGCTGAAGTTAAAAGTGCCGAGGATTCCCGCGCCGTAACCGCAGTAATTCAGGCGGTATATATGCCGTGGTTGCAGGACGCGGCCGAGCATTTTCAAAAACTTGTCGCCGCTGCTCCACTGCCGGCCCATAGCGCCGAGACTGATGATATTAGTGCGGAGCCGGGCACTTGCCTTCTCTTTGTTGACGGTCTGCGGTTCGACCTGGGCGTCAGGTTAGCGCAGTTAGCGGAGAACCGCAATATTAAGGTTACGCAGGACCGCCGCTGGGCAGCCCTGCCTACGGTGACCGCTACCGCAAAACCAGCCGTCTCGCCGGCAGCAGAAAAATTGATTGGGCATCGCCTGGGAGCGGACTTTGCACCTGAAATAACAGACTCCGGCCAGCCGCTCACTTCTCCGCGCTTTAAGGACCTTATAACCGGAATGGGTTTACAGTGGCTTTCTGAAGCAGAAACCGGCAAACCCTTCGAAGCTGATGCAAAAGCCTGGACTGAATACGGGGAGTTCGACAAGCTGGGCCACACCATGCAGGCAAAACTTGCCGCCCAGATCGGCGGGCATATGGAACTTCTTATAACCCGCATTGATACGCTGCTAGCCGCCGGTTGGCGGCAGGTGCGCGTCGTAACAGACCACGGCTGGCTTATGGCGCCTTGCGGCCTGCCTTCGATGGTCCTTCCTAAGTATTTAGCCGAAAGCCGCTGGTCCAGATGCGCTACTATAAAACCGGAAGCGCAGGTTAAAACGCCGTTGGCCGGCTGGCATTGGAATACCGCCGAGGTTTTTGCATACGCTACAGGTGCGCGCTGTTTTGCTAACGGTGTACAGTATGCTCATGGCGGACTAAGCATACAGGAATGTTTGCTCCCGGATTTGGTATTCCAAAACGATGTCGCGGTATCAGATACTGTAGCGCGCATTGTGGATGTGCAGTGGCTTAAGATGCGTTGTCGGGTTACCGTAGAGCCTTTTGCAGCCGGCATGAGCGTTGATATCAGGACCAAGGCAAGCGACGCGGCTACAAGCCTGGCTACCCCAAAGCCGGTGGATAATGAAGGACGTGCGGGATTACTGGTGGAGGGCGACGAGCTTGAAGGAACAGCGGCGAGCGTGGTTCTTTTGGACGCTACAGGCCGGGTAATGGCAAAGCGGCCTACAACTATAGGCGGCGAGGAATAATTTATGGAACTAGATAAATTAGACAAACTGGCGGCAGCTTCTTTTGAGGGTTTTATGGTGCGTAAGGACCTGGTTCGGCGTTACAGCCGCCAGTATCCAATACCCACTTATGTGGTGGAGTTTTTGTTGGGCCGCTATTGCGCGACCGTAAATGAAAGCGAAATCGCAGAAGGCCTTAAAGTTGTGGAGCGCCAGCTTATGGACAAAACTGTCCGCACCGGGCAGGAGGAACTTTTTAAAGCCCGCGCCAAAGAGAAAGGTTCAGTAAAGATTATTGATTTCGTGAAGGCCAGGCTGGATCCAAAGAACGACTGCTTCCTGGCGGAGTTGCCAAGCGTACAGATCAAGGATGCGCGCATAGATGACCGCCTTGTCCATGAGCATGAAAGGATGTTGACTGATGGCTTCTACGCCGAGGTCACGTTGTCCTATGACGGCTCTATTGCGCTAGAGCAGGGCGGGCGGCCTTTCTCAATAGTAAGCCTAAGAGCCATTCAGCTTTCACAGTCTGAAGTATTAAGCATACTTACAAAAGGGCGTGCCCAGTTTACGACCGAGGAATGGCGCGATATGCTTATTCGCTCTATAGGGCTGGAGCCGGAAAAGTTATCAGAGCGGGCGAAATGGGTTGTCCTTTTAAGGATGATTCCTTTTGTGGAAAGGAATTATAACTTGGTCGAGCTTGGTCCGCGTGGAACCGGAAAAAGCCATCTGTTCCAGCAGATATCTCCCTATTCACATTTGATTTCCGGTGGGAAGGCTACCGTAGCAAAAATGTTCGTCAATAATGCCAGCGGTCAGCGCGGGTTGGTGTGCCATTACGACGTTGTCTGCTTCGACGAGGTTTCCGGGATAGCCTTTGACCAGAAAGACGGCGTTAACATTATGAAAGGTTACATGGCTTCCGGTGAGTTCTCCCGTGGAAAAGAAAGCATCCGCGCGGCCGGCAGCATTGTAATGGTCGGCAACCTTGATGTGGACGTGGAACAGCAGCAGCGCATTGGCCATCTACTTGGTCCCTTACCGCAGGAAATGCGCGGGGACACTGCTTTTATGGACCGCCTGCATTCTTATGTGCCCGGCTGGGATTTTCCGAAGGTTAACCCGAACGAGCATTTGACCAATCACTTCGGTCTGGTAAGTGATTTTATTTCAGAGTGCTGGTCGAAGTTGCGGGAAACAAGCCGTGTCTCAACGCTCCAAGGGCGTGTAAACTGGGGCGGCGCTTTAAGCGGACGCGATATTGAGGCGGTAACCAAAACATGCAGCGGGCTTATTAAATTACTATTCCCGGACCCCAATGTCCCGGTTCCCGACGAAGAACTTGAAAAGATTGTCAGGCAGGCTCTGGAATGCCGGCGCCGGGTAAAGGAACAGCAGAAGCGCATATTTAAAAGCGAGTTCCGCAACACACACTTCAGCTACTTCATGGGCGTAGAAGGCGTAGAGCAATTTGTAATGACCCCGGAACTGCACAGTGAAGATCGCATTGAAAGTGACCCGCTGCCCCCTGGGCAGGTCTGGGCAATAAGCCCGGGCGGGCAAGAGGCGTCTCCGGGGCTTTACCGCATAGAAGCAACGGTTGGCCGCGGCAGCGGTGTTAAAATTCTTAATGCACCAGTGCCGCCGGCATTCCGTGAAAGTGTCAGGTACGGCGAACAGAATCTGTATACCCGCGCTAAAGAGCTGGTTGGTGACCGGGACCCGCGTTCCCATGAGTTCTCAGTACAGCTTCGGGCGCTGGACAATGACCACACTGGCACAGGCCTGGGTTTAGCGGTGCTTCTGTCGCTTTGCGGCAGTCTTTTAGAGCGTAGCAATAAGGGTGGCTTAATTATAGTCGGGGCGCTTAACTTAGGCGGTTCCGTAGAGATGGTGCCGAACCCGGTGGCCATAGCTGAACTTGCCGTTGAAAAGGGTGCGACAGCGCTCCTTATGCCTATCTCAGCTCGCAAACAGCTCTTCAACCTGTCCGACGACATGGCGACGAAGATTAGCATAGAGTTCTACTCTGATCTAAGCGATGCGCTCTTAAAGGCCTTGGTGGAATAGCGTTGCCAAATTTAAAGGAGAAAGAGAAATGAACTGGATAAAGGAAAGTCTAGCAGATGCTAAAGCCATCCTAATGGCGCCTATAACGAATATCCTTTGCGTGGCTGGTATAGCACTGCTTAGCATTTCTTTTGTCGATTATGATAAAACGGCAGGGATAACCCTACATGGCCAGATTCATACAGGCACAATAATTGTCGGCTTAATTCTTGTGCTCGTCGGGGCGTTGCTGCTTTATCTGACAAGCAACCCTCACGCTGTTAAGCGTCTGGACTACAAAAAGGGGATTGAGATCAAACGTGCGAATCTGATGATCCGCATCCAGACAGGCGAGATTCAATCTGTTACGGCTTCAACCAAAAACACAGCAATTGTGTTGCCCGCTAACACAACTTTTGTTGATGATTGTGCAACTGATAAGCGCACCGCAATGGGAGCCTTCTTTTTAGAGCGCTTTCCCGAGAAAGTTACTACACTGCCAGCCCTTTTCCTGGACCTACTCGCCACGAACGGACTTCATGCCGACAAGGACGGGCAATTTGTAGCAGGAACGACAATTATACTGCCAGACGCCTTTGCAAAACCGGCCAAAATTATTATTACGGCCTCAACTATTAGAAAAAGTGGCGCTGGTATTACGAGTAACCCGCATGTTATATGTAGCTGTGTGGAGGAAATTCTGAAATGTACTGCCGACCAACGCGTTGACACTGTTTACCTGCCGATTCTTGGTAGTGGACATGGCGGTGTTGATCGTGGAATCGCGCTGGTCTTTCTTATCCTTGCTGTGCTTCATTTTTCAAAAGCATACCATCATATTAAGCTCATTCAGATTGTCATACATCCAAAAGATATAGATAGTTTAAACCAGTCAAAGGAACTTGCCCTGATTCAGGCACTTTAGGAGGCCGCAATATGATTCTTTATCATTACACTTCAAAAGATTCATTCAATCAAATCCTGATCAGTAAAAAATTATTGTCAACAAATCCATGGACAACAATGGATCAAGCATATGGGCATGGCTGGTATTTTACTGATCTTTCTCCTGATCAGTGTGATGCCTGGACGATTGCCCATTGCTGGAGGACCGTTTCGGAATTCGTTAAGGTCCAATGTTATTTAAAATTCGACATTCCTGACGGGTTGGCGAGGTTCTGTCGCCCGCATGTTTACATGCTATCAGAGTGGGATAGCCGGATACAGTACCTTGAGGGAAAAGAAACCCCAAAGTGTGCCAAGGGCTCCTGCTTTATATGTGAGGTCATGACCCAAGTAAAACACTTCCTTGGAATGCAGTAGTCAGCGGCAAAATCAGGAACCGGACAGGGAGAGATTTATGCTGAAAGCTGTTGTCGCCGATATCACTACACTTACAGTGGATGCCATTGTTAACGCCGCAAATACCAGCCTGCTCGGCGGGGGTGGTGTGGACGGGGCTATACACCGAGCGGCTGGCCCCGGTCTTCTGGAAGAGTGCCGCGGGTTGGGCGGATGCAAGACCGGCGAAGCAAAGCTTACCGGCGGTTATGCTCTGCCGGCGGCCTATGTCATTCATACGGTCGGGCCAGTCTGGCACGGTGGTGATGGGAATGAACCTGGGCTTTTAAGGGACTGCTACTGGAATTCATTAGAGATTGCCAAGACAAAAGGTTTTAAGTCTGTAGTTTTTCCGTGCATAAGCACCGGTGTTTATGGCTATCCAGGAAAAGAAGCCGCCATTATTGCGGTAAAAACTGTCCGAGAGTTCCTAGCCAAGACAAAGTCTGATATCGAAGTCACATTTTGCAGTTTCTCCCGCCGGGACCTGGAGATTTATCTTGAATTACTGCGTGGATAATAAGAGTGATGTCTATGAAGGTTTTTAGATGAAGAATAAGAGAAGCGCAGTTAATAAAAGATTGTTCGCAAAAAAAGTGTAGACGCAAGTGGCAAGGAAAAATCACCGATATCCCATGGATATCATTTATTACGACGCTGGTTCTTCCAAGGTTTGGTGATAGTGTATTCTAAGTAAGCACGACATGTAACATAATAGCAGGGCGAATTAGGAGAATTGTATGAAAGGTAGCACAGAAACCAGAGGCAATAGATGTGAAGCGCATATCCTTTCCGATGCGCCAGCCAATGAGGATGCCTTCGGTGCACATAAACGCCTTGCTGATGCCGTTGTGGCGCTAATTCTGTCGGGACTTGGCGGGAAGGCGATTGCTCTCTCTGGCACTTGGGGCAGTGGAAAATCCACTGTGATAAACTTTATACGTGACATGCTCTGCCAGAAACGTGGGAAAAAGGAATCTTCTATTTTTGTTTTTGATGCATGGGCGCATGCGGGGGACCCTCTTCGAAGAACATTTATTGAGCGGCTTATTGCGCACCTTGATACAGAGGGATGGATAAAGAAGAAAGATTGGGAGACGGATCTCAATAGAATTACACGGCGATGTGAAGAAACCAGTGCAACATCTTCTCCCGTACTAACTCTTTGGGGAAAATGTCTCGTTTGCCTTTTTCTGCTTGTCCCACTTGGTTACTCTCTTTTTGGCACGGTCGCTAAAGATTCTGTGCCAGTACTTTATAGTCTTCCAATCTGGGCGTGGGGATTGTTTTTGGTTCTTCTTCCCTTACTCTTTGCACTTTTGGTCACATTAGTTATCGCTGCTCCCGGGTGGTTCAGTGGAAATAAAACAGATACAAATGCTGTGTTTGCGTTTTTTGTGAATAAACTCCAAGAAGTCAACACGACTAAAACGATTCGGACCCCCGACCCTACAACAATTGAATTTCAAGATATTTTTGTTCGCATATTAAATTCTGCGCTGTCCACGGCATCTCGACAACTAGTGGTTGTGGTTGACAATATTGACCGAGTCTCGCCAGAGGAGGCTGTCGCTATCTGGGCGACAATGCGAACTCTTTTTGAATTCGATGGAACTCAATCGGTAAAATGGCGCAAACAATTCTGGTTGATTGTTCCAGTAGATAAATCGGCTCTAAGTCGCCTTTGGGCTACTGACGCTAATGCTGATGGGTTAGTCCAAGCATTTATAGAAAAGACTTTTCAGATAGAATTTCGGATATCACCCCCAATCCTTTCGGACTGGAAGAATTATTTTGTTAACCAATTGAAGCTTGCATTGCCAAATCATAAAGATGAAAATGAACTGTATGATATTTATAGGCTTTATAAGCAAAAGATTGCGGCAAATCATGGTATTGTAACGCCGCGCAGTGTAAAGCTTTTTATAAATAGTATCGTCACATCGCATTTGCAGTGGGAAGATAGAATACCACTTCAATCTCAAGCTCTTTTTGCCATTTATTCAGATAAAATATCTGACCCCCAGCTAAATCTTATCGGTAACGAATTTCTGGACAGGCGAATTTTAAATCTGGTGGATGGATCTGAGTGGCGAACCCATCTTGCTGCTTTACATTATAATGTCGACCCTAAAAATGCGATTCAGGTTCTGATAGGGCGGGAGGTCGAAGAAGCTCTTACGTCTGGAAAAAACGATGATTTACTTAAATATAAAGATATCCCGGGGCTTATCGAAGTAGTTGAACACACTATCGGAGCAAATTGTGAGGATTGGGCAGAAAAAGAACCCGCCGCGTTGGCTTTGAGTGGGCTTTGTCTTGGAAGAGCAATCGATGCCCTCCCGCCAACATCATCAAAGCTCTGGAAGTGGCTTAATAAAGGCTTACTGAAAGTTGTCGGTTGGAAAAACTTCAGTACTGATGTTGGTTTGGGCGTTGTGGAAATTCTTAAGCATTGTCCCAAAGATGATTTTGCAGCTACTGCGGGAACCGCTTTGAAGGTGTTTAGTAAAGTAAGCCATCCGGACGAGACCTTAACGGTCGCCATTAATTCCTGGCTTAAGGCAATATTGCCTGTGGTTAATTACTTGCAGGATAATGGCGAGAGAGCTCTCTTTAAAGGTTTTCGTATTCAGAGTTCTGCGGTTTCATATGTCGAGGCTATAACGTTACTTGCGGATGAAGACGTTTCAATGGAAGTGAAAACATTGTTTCTTCCTAATGTGGAAACGCTGACTGTTATTAATGAGTTGGCTCAGCTTGTTTCTGCCGGCAAATTGAGGGAAACTCATATTAAAGCTTTAAAGCTCCTAATGCAGCTCCCAGGGGAATGGCCTTGGAATACCCTGGCCACCGCTATTGCGGCACGCCTGAATCTTGCTACCACGTTAGACCCGAATGAGCAATTTAGTTGTGTCCGCGGATTGGTGATGTTGGCAGAACATTCTGGAGATGCGAATTGCCAGACTCAATTGGAAGGCATATGTCGTAATGGACATATACTTCACCATCTTTCGCGAATTGGGGATGATAATGCAAAAGCCATAGCTATGTCTATTATTGCTATGTTAGGGATTACCCCTAATGTGCAGGGGTTTCGGAACACCCCTAATTTTCAGAGAGGTGCAGCGAACTTTAATGCTTTTCTTGCCAACCCGGAAAGTCAAGCTGCCACTTTAAGCTGCTTTGTTGCCTTGTCTGTTGAGTTGGAGAAAATTAGTAGTTTAATAGAACTGGCAACGACAGCGCCCAATGTTGTGCCGCTTGTGTCTTCCGCGCTAAAGTGTATTGTAACAGGAGAAAATCCTGTAAGCGTTCTTCCCTCTAACCTGGTGTTCTCTCATCGAGAGACCTTACGAAAACTGATTGGTGATGAGCTCCTTGCGAAAATTGTTAATGGGCATGCAAAAGACGAATTATTTGCTTCTTTGATTCAGAAGTCTGAGTTTTCTCTCATACATACGTGGTTTTATCTGCTGCTACTTAAAAGCAATCCCACCATGTATGCAGCGTATTTAGCGGCGGGCTTAAATACAATCACAAAAGACGTTTGGGCAAGTGAATTAGACTCAGAGTCTGAAGGAGTTGCGCTCTTACTCGAATTCGTTTCCCTAAAGCTACCAGTTAATTTGAGGCACGAGTTCGGAGATGCGTTGTTGGAGCATGCAAAGAGAATCATATCTGGAAATATCAAGCCTTCACGATTCCAGGATATGTGGAGTCAGCTTAAAGGTAATCTTCGGGAGGATTCTAGGCGCGAATTTGTCGCTAATCTCAGGGATTTACTTATTGAGAAGTCTGATCAAAACATTTCGACAGTCATTAGTATTTATGGTGATACCTTGAATGTTCGTGAACTGTTGCTGGAACAGTCTGATAATGTTGTTCGGAAATTGTTTACACAAATCCTGGAGCGGGGTCAGGAGATTGAACTCTCTTGGCTTGGGTCTATTAAGTCTGTTCCGGATATTGTCAATGCCTGTAAGGCTGATTATAAAACTGCATTTTTAGACCGAGTTCGTGATTTGGTTAAAACAAATAGTTATTTATCAATTCAAAGCAAAGAGCTCCTTAAGACAATTGCTCGGAATCTTAACATTACGATTGAGGAAATAGAGAAGACTTAACGTGTGATGGTGATAATGCTTGGGGCGTGCGGAAATAAATATGAACAATTCTGAAATCATAATTTACAGCACCGGAGACGGTAAAAGCCGGATACAGGTGCGGCTTGAGGACGGCACGGTGTGGCTCTCGCAAAAACTTATTGCCGAGCTCTTTCAGGTGGCCGTCCATACGGTGAATGAGCATATTAAAAACATCTATGCCGAGAGAGAGGTCCCTAATGAGGCAACTATTCGGAATTTCCGAATAGTTCAAAAAGAAGGTTTAAGGGAAGTGACTAGGGATGTGGAATTCTATAATCTGGACCTGATTATGGCGGTCGGATTCCGGGTGCGCTCTGAACGAGGCATTCAGTTCCGCCGGTGGGCCACTGAAAAACTGAAAGAGTACATCGTTAAAGGCTTTGTTATTGATAATGAAAGGCTTAAAGAGCCCGGCGGCCTTGATTACTTTGACGATCTGCTTGAACAGATTCGCGATATTCGTGCCTCCGAAAAACGGTTTTATCAGAAAATACGGGATATTTATAAGCTTGCCATAGATTACAGGCCGGATGCCGAAGAAACGCATGAGTTTTTCCAGATAGTCCAGAATAAACTGCATTGGGCTGTTGCTGGGCATACCGCCGCTGAAATAATTCACGGGCGGGCAAGCGCCAATAAGCCCAATATGGGCCTTACGAGCTGGAAGGGCTCAAAAGTCCGCCGCGGTGATGTCACCGTGGCTAAAAACTATCTTACCGGGGAAGAGATAACGCAGCTTAACAAAATCGTCAACATGTATCTCGATTACGCGGAAGAGCAGGCTCGCCGCCGGAAGGTTCTTTATATGAAGGATTGGCGCGAGAAGCTGGACGCATTCCTAAAGTTTCACGAGCATGAGATATTAAAGGACGCCGGCAGGGTTTCAATGGAAGTGGCGCAAAATCTGGCGCTTGAAGAGTATGACAAATTTAACGCCCGCCGGTGTGCCGTGGAGATAGACGCGGAGAATGAACTTGAGGACCAGGTTAAACGGATAGAGCAAAAGCCTAAAAAGCGCAAGAAGAAAAGAGAAGAGGAATAGAAACCTATTAGCGGTATAGTGCGCCTTATAAAGCAAAGAGTTGATGCGCGCGGGAAATAAATTCTGCGGAGTACGGACGCCGAAGGCGGACGGGAGCGGCCGTGCCAAGGCCCACGTTTATTGGGCCGGCCGGCCGCGCATAAGGAGGTAATTGTAAGATGCA
>JAUSCK010000258.1 GCA_030651035.1 Elusimicrobiota bacterium | reverse complement strand
GCTATGCTAGTGCCGTATCAAAGGGCTATGCCCCTCAGACGGCCTTGTAAAACATGAAAAAATTTTTTTTCATTGTCTGGGTCCTTGCGCTGGCCGCCTGCTCCGGGGAGCCGTTAGAGAGGCCAAAACTTGCAAAGAAGGGCCTGCCCGCCCCTGAAATCAGCCTGAAAAAACTTATAGGCGCGCCCGCAACGGAATTAAAAGGCTGGGAGGAGCTTAAAGGCAAGGTTGTCGTACTTGAGTTCTGGGCCACCTGGTGCGAGCCCTGCGTGGACGCCATACCTATGCTGAACCGGCTGGCCGAAAGGTTCCGCAATCAGCCGGTTGTTTTTATCCATGTTACGGACGAGAGCGAGGCGGACGTGCTCGAGTTCATGAAAACGCGGCGCATCGACGGCTGGGTGGCGCCTGAAACCGGCGCGGAAGTCTTCAAGGCTTTCAGGGTTTACGGCAGGCCCCACACGGTGGTAATAGACAAGGCCGGCGCGGTGGCGTCTTTTCCCGCTGCCGGCGGCCTTAACCCGGAAAGCCTGATGGGCCTGCTCGCCGGGCAGCCCGGCCCTGAGTCCCCGGCGGCGGTTTCGTCCACGGCCCCGGCCCTGGCGGAATTCTATCTTTCAAAAGCCGCGGCGCAGGGCGGTACGGCGCAGTACGGCCCGGCTTCGCTTAACGCCTCCGCCATGCCGCTTGAATACGCGCTGGAGTGGCTGTACGGCAGGATAGACAGGTTCGATATACAGCCGGAGGCCGGGCCCGCCATGGCCGCGTACTACAACATCCGCCTGCGCCTGCCGCCGGAGCGCGAGGCCCAGAAGAAAGAATTTTTTCTGAAGGGGCTCGAGTCCGCCCTCGGCCTGAAGGTAAAGAAAACTGAGCGCGAGGCCGAAGTGTACGTGCTGAAGAAAGCCCCCGGGGGGATGCTGAACGTGAAGGAGCGCCGGGATTACGGAGGGACGGAGATCATCGGGACGGTGCTGCAGGTGAAAGGCGGCTCTTTCGCCGCGGTGGCGTCCAGGCTTAAAGAAGTTTTCCGCCAGCCGGTGCTGGACGAGACCGGCGCGGCCGGGCCTTTTGAATACGATCTCGAGCTGGATTCCTCCGACCCGAAGGCCATAGACCTGCAGCTGCGCAAGCAGCTCGGCCTCAAGCTGCAGCGGCTGCGCCGCAAAATAACCGTAGTGGAGATCTCCAAAATAAAATAACTGCTTCTGCAACTGCTCAGATAGGCCACAAAATGCACATAAACAATAAAACCATCCCCTTTGTGCCTTTTGTGCTTTATTGTGGCTAAACTTTAATAATATGAAACGGCTTTCTACAAAATCCACCGTCTACCTCATCGACGGCTCCAACTTCGCTATGCGGTTCTGGGAAAAGGCGGGGGGGACCTCGCCGGAGGAGCTGGAGCGCGAGTTCATGGCCTGGCTGGGCGGGATCTCGCGGACCGAAACCCTGCGGGCCTCGTGCTTCCGGGTGGTCTTCGACGGGCCTTACCGCAAGTCGGGCGCCGCGGGCCCCTCCGTCACGGTCTATTACAGCGATTCCGAGCCGGCCGACGAGATGCTGGTGGAGCGCGGCTATTTCATGCAGTCCGAGGGGATACGCGCCATAATAATCACTTCGGACAACGGCCTGCGCGAGCGCGCCGCGGCCGAGGGCGTAAAAACGATGACCTGCGAAACCTTCCAGCACCTGGCCCAGGCCGAGCTGCGCAAGGGCATACGGTAAAATTTGTAGAATAATAGGTCTCAAGTGTCTATGCTGTGCAGGGGCTTGTGGCGGAACTGGTAGACGCGACTGACTTAAAATCAGTTGGCCTTATGGCCGTGCGGGTTCGAGTCCCGCCTTGCCCACTTTAAATATTTGCGGTGATTTTCTGGAGGTAGAGTATGGGATTTGCGCCTGAAGGGATTAAACTTATAGCCGGCGGAGCGATCGCCGCGGCCGTGGGCGGGATGCTGACGGTCTGGTCCAAGGGGCTGGGCCTGCCGGTGCTTTTCCTCGGCCTGGCTTTCGCCGGTTTCTCCGCCTACTTCTTCCGCGACCCGGAGCGCGACAAAGTGTTCGCCCCCGGAGACATTGCCTGCCCCGCCGACGGCACCGTGATGAGCGTGAAGAACGAGGGCGCCCCCGGGATAACCGTGGTGCGCATCTTCCTCTCCGTGTTCAGCGTGCACGTGCAGCGCGCCCCGATGGAAGGTAAGATCGAAAAGATCAAATACACCAGGGGCAAGTTCGCCATAGCCTATAAGCCCGAGGCCGCCCAGAACGAGCGCAACCTTATCCGCATCACCGGCGAGTACGGCCGCTTCGTCGAGGTCGAGCAGATAACCGGCTCCATAGCGCGGCGCATCGCCTGCTACGTTGCGGAAGGCCAGGCCATCCGCCAGGGCGAGCGCATCGGCATGATCTACTTCGGGTCGCAGGTGGCAGTCTACCTGCCCGAAAGCGCGCGCGTGCTGGTAAAGCCCGGCGACAAAGTTACCGGCGCCGAAACCGCGCTGGCCCTCTGGTAAAGGAAATAAACATGGAAGAAATCCACGAAAAGAAGCGTATTGACATGGCCAGGCTGAAGAAGACCGGGGCTATCGTGCTGCCCTCCATTTTTACCATCGCCAATATGGCTTTCGGCTTTTTCGCCATCCTGCTGGCTTCAAAGGAAAAATTCGTGCAGGCGGCCTGGTTTATCGTGGTTTCCTACGTAATGGACATGCTCGACGGGCGCGTCGCGCGCCTGGTGCACGGCGAGAGCTCTTTCGGAGTGGAGATAGATTCCCTCTCGGACTGGATCTCCTTCGGCATAGCGCCCGCCTATATGATCTATAACCTGGCGCTTAAGGATTACGGCATGTGGGGCTACCCGGTGGCTTTCCTGTACGTGCTGTGCGGCGCGCTGCGCCTGGCCCGCTATAATGTTAAGTCGCATTTTGGCGGCAGCGATAAGGATTATTTTCAGGGCCTTCCCATCCCCGGCGCCGCCGGCGTGATGATCTCCTTCGTGCTGGCCTACTGCATGCTGGAGGGCGAGGGCGGTACCCGCAATATCCCGTTCGTGATGTCGATCATGCCGGTCGTCTACGCGGGGATCCCGTTCATCGTGGTGGCGCTGGCGCTGCTGATGGTTTCCAATGCGCCGTACGCCGCTTTCAAGGGCGATATGGTGAAACCCAATTCGATAAAAGGGATACTGCTGATCACCGGCGTGCTTTCTCTGGTAGTAACCTACCCGCAGGACGCGATGTTCGTGTTTTTCTCTATCTACGCCCTGTCGGGGATAATCGGCGGTATTTATAATACCCTGAAAGGGAAAAAAGAACCCAGGCCGGCCTGACCTTACCTCTGAAACAGGAAAAGCCCGGGAAACTCTCCCGGGCTTTTTATGGCCGCTTATGACGGCAGCTATGCGGTCTTATTTCGGTTTTTCATCCTGCTTGCGCGGGAACAGCGGCGGAACTTTCTGCGGCTCCGTGCCGTCGTCGGTCCTGCCCACGCCCAGCTGCAGGTGCATGCGGCTGGCCGTATCCGGCATGAAGGGGTCTATCCAGCCCGCTATCAGGCGCAGGCACCAGATCATTTCGTGCAGGAAGGGCTTCAGCGCCTCGGGACTGGTCTTGGCCATCTCCCAGGGCTTCTTAGTGTCCACCAGCCGGTTCAGGGTCCCCACGCCCTGCCAGATCTTCTCCAGCGCCTCGCTGAACTGCAGGGCTTCCATGCTGTGGTGAATGGCCGGCGTCCACGACGAGAGCTCCCTGAAAGTTTCCGAGCTTTCCGGCTTTACCGGCAGCCGGTGGTCGAGGTATTTGGCCGCCATGTTCATCACGCGGGAGAAGAGGTTACCGAGGTCGTTGGCCAGGTCGGCGTTGTACCGGCGCTTGAAGGCCTCCAGGGAGAAGTCCCCGTCCTGCCCGAAGGTGACTTCGCGGAAGAGGAAAAAGCGCAGGGCGTCCACGCCGTAGTCCTTCACCACGTCCTCGGCCCTTATGAAGTTGCCGCGCGACTTAGACATCTTGTCGCCGTTGATGGTCCACCAGCCGTGCGCGTAGACCTTACGCGGCAGCTCCACGCCCAGCGCCATCAGCATGGCGGGCCAGATCACGCCGTGGAAGCGGAAGATCTCCTTGCCCACCAGCTGCACGTCGGCCGGCCAGAGGGTGCGAAAATCCGGCGAGACGTTTTCCGGGTTATAGCCCGCGCCGGTAGCGTAGTTAAGCAGCGCGTCTATCCAGACGTAGACGGTGTGTTTGGGGTTGGACCTGACCGGCACGCCCCAGGATACTTTGGTCCGTGATACGGAGAAATCCTTCAGCCCCGACTTTGCAAAATTTATCATCTCCTGCGCGCGGTAGCGCGGGGAGAGGAAATCCGGGTGCTCTTCATAATGCTTCAGCAGCGCAGGCTCGTATTTTGAGAGTTTAAAGAAATAGGTTTCCTCGCTCACCTGCTCGACCGGGCGGCCGTGAATAGGGCAGTTCTTCTCTTTCAGCTCTCCCTCGTCGTAGAAGGCCTCGCAGGAGCGGCAGTAGAGGCCGTCATACGAGCCCAGGTAAATATCCCCGCTCTTAATAAGTTTCTCGAAAACCGCCTGGACAGCGGCTTCGTGGGAAGCGTCGGTCGTGCGGATGAAATAGTCGTACTTTATATTCAGCATCTTCCATAGCTGGCGGAAATCTGCTGATAGCTCATCGCACCAGGCCTTAGGGTCCACGCCTTTCTCCTTCGCTATCTTCTCTATGTTGGAGCCGTGCTCGTCGGTGCCGGTCTGGAAATGGACCGGGATGTCCTTGGAGCGCAGGTGGCGCGCCAGGATATCGGCGGCGATCGTAGTATAGGCATGGCCGATGTGCGGCTTGTCGTTAAGGTAATAGAGCGGCGTGGTGATGTAGTATTTTTTTGTGTTCATTTCAATCTTACCCCGGTTTGATCAGGTCTTCCAGTTTAATGCCGGCCCGCTCGCTTTCAAGCAGGGCGGTTTCCAGCAGCAGGTGATAGGAAACGTTGCGGTCCGCCATGCGGCGCAGGTCCAGCGTGCGGCGCAGCAGCGGCGTGAATCTGGTTTTGGCGGGGCCGGAGGCCGCGCGCCAGGCCGCGCGCGTTTTCGCCAGCAGCAGGTCCAGCAGGGTTTTCACTTCGTCGCGGGCCTTGTGGCTGTCGCGCGGCAGCCCCGCCGCGAACTTGAAGATCTTCGACTGGTCGTCCGGGCGCAGCGCCGAGATCCGCTTGAGGAAAGCCCCGGCGTCGGCCGCCTTTTCAAGCGAGCCCGCGCCCAAAGCGGCCAGCGCGGCGGCTTGGGCGGGCTCAGTTCCCTGCGCTTCAAGCAGGGTCTTTAAAGAGGCGTTCGGCAGCCGGCCGAACTCGATCACGCAGCAGCGCGAAAGGATGGTGGCGAGCAGCGAGGTCTTTTTGGAAACGGTGAGTATCACCACCGTGCCCGGCGGCGGCTCCTCCAGGGTTTTAAGCAGGGCGTTCTGGGCCTGCGGCACCAGGGCTTCCGCGTCGCGCACTATAAAGACCTTCCACCGGGAAAGCAGGGGCTTCTGCTGCGCCCAGCGGGTCAGCTCGCGCATGGTTTCTATCTTGAGGTTCGCGCTCTCGGCTTCGTCGAGGAAGGCCGCCTGGAAGACCGTGTCCACTATGCGGATATCCGGGTGCGCCCCGCTGGCCGCCTGCAGGCAGGACAGGCACGCCCCGCAGGAATCAGACAGGTCGGAATGGATCCTGGCCGGCCCGGTTTCCGGCTCGGGGGCCGGCGCCGGCGCGGCCGCCGCGAACAGGTCGTCCGCGTCCGGAAGCGGGGGGGCGGCCGGTCTTTCGCGGTGCTCTACGTGGGAACAGTTAAGCGCTTTGGCGAATTCCACCGCCGTCAGGAATTTGCCGGTGCCGGGCGCGCCGTGGAAGATCATGGCCGGCGGCACGCGCCCCGATTCTACAAGGGTGCGCAGGCGTTTTACCGTCTTGTCCTGCCCGAGTATGGATGAAAATGACATATATTTAAAGTTAGCCACAAAAGGCACAAAAATAAATATTTTTGTCGCTTATGTGCATTATGTGCTTTTTGTGGCCAATCTTTTTAGAATCTTCTGCACGCGGGCGCGGATGTCTTTCTGTATGGCCTCCACCGGGCGGCCGCCGTCCACGCGCGTCATGCCGGGTTTCCGCGACAGGATCTTGTAGGCCTTGTTGACCCGTTTCCTGAAAGAAGAAGGCTCGCGCTCAATGCGGTCGCTGCCCTGCGCGAGGCGCTCGCGCTGGGCGAAAACCTTGTCCGGGATGTCGAAGACTATCGTGACGTCCGGCTTGAGGTTAAGCGTGGCTATGCGGTTGAGGGTCTCGACGGTTTTCAGGTCAAGGCCGCGGCCGTAGCCCTGGTAGGCGGTGGTGGACAGCGTGTAGCGGTCCGAGATTATGACCTTGCCGGCTTTCAGCGCCGGCATGATCTTTTCAAGGGTATGTTTTATCCTCGAGGTTTCGTAGAGGAAGAGCTCGGTCATCGGCTCGATATGGCTTTTGGGGTCCAGCAGTATCTTGCGTATTTTTTCGGAGAGGTAAGTCCCGCCGGGCTCGCGCGTGACCACGACTTCATGGCCCAGCTCTTCCAGCCAGGCCTTCAGCAGGGCGGCCTGGGTGGATTTTCCCGACCTGTCCGGCCCCTCCAATACGATAAAAAGCCCTTTCTTCATAATTACATTTTATAAAAATACGACGGTCTTTTGGCTAATATAATTCACCGCAGAGGCGCGGAGGTCGCGGAGATTCGCAGAGTGGAGCGAAGCGACACCGCAGTGCGAAGAAATATTAAAAAATATTCTTCTCCGCGTCCTCTCTGCGCTCTCTGCGCCTCAGCGGTGAATCTTTTTCCGGGTTGTTACGAACACTCCGAGTAGCCGCAGTCGTGGCAGTTGGGGCCGGAGCACCCGGACTCGTAGCTGACGTTGGAAGAGTAGCACTTGGGGCAGTACTGGGTGCGCGAGGCCTCCCACAGCTCCAGCTTCTCCTGGCCGTTTATCTCCAGGTCGGTGGCTATTATGCCGGTGCGCTTCAGGTGGCTCCTCAGCGCCACGGCTATGGCGTGCGCCACGGAGTTTATGCGGTTCTCTCCCAGGCCCATGGGCCTGTCGCCCTTCACCGAGTTGAGGTGCTTGATGATCTTCACGGGATCGCCGCCTTCCTCGAGGTACTTGGAAAGCAGTATGCCTATAAGCGAGGTCAGGCCGCTTATCTCGGTGCCCAGCGGCGGCATATTGGTGAACACCTGGTAGGGGCCGTGCTCGGTGTAGTTGATGTGCACGTGCAGCGGGCCGTACCCGGTCTTAAGCTGGAAATATTCGGACGAGACTCCGAAGGACTGGTAGGCGACCTTCTTCTTCTTGGTCCTGGCCTGCGGCTGCGTGCCCGGGGTGATGTTCAGCACCTGCTGCGCCTTGCAGCCGTCGCGGTAGACGGTCAGGCCTTTGCAGCCCAGCTTGTGGGCCAGCAGGTAGCAGCTCTTCACGTCCTCCGTCCTGGCCGAGGTGGGCATGTTGATGGTCTTGGAAACCGCGTTGTCTATGTGCTTCTGGAAAGCCGCCTGTATCCTGACGTGGTTCTCTATGGACACGTCGTGGGCGGTGGGGAAAAGCTCCTGTATCTGTTTTGGTATTTCAGGTATGCCGCGCACGGCCTTGTGGTTGGCCTCTATTTTCTTCCACAGCGCCTTCTCGTCCAGGCCGAAATATTTATGCTCTTTGGCCACCTGCTTGAACAGCGTGTTCACCTCGTAAAAGGTGTCTTTGGCTTCCGGGTCCAGGTTGTTCTTTATCGCGTCCAGCGCCTTGGCGTTGTAGCGGGTGTAGGCTATGGCGAAGAACGGTTCAATGCCAGAGCCCTGCAGGCCGGCCGCTATGGCTATGGTGCCGGTGGGGGCGATGGTCGTGCGCGAGGCGTTCCTGGGCTTGGCCGCGACGCCCCTGAAGTGCCTTGCTTCCGCGTCGTAAATGGAGCCTTTCCAGTTCTGGAACACGCCGCGCTCTTTCGCCAGCTCTTCGGAGGCCTCCAGCGCGCGGTCGTTTATGAATTTCATAACTTCTTCTGCTTTTTTAAAACCTTCGGGGCTGTCGTAGGCCGCGCCCAGTTTAACCGCGGTCTCGGCCCAGCCCATCACGCCCAGGCCTATCTTGCGGTTGCCCTTGGCTATCTTCTCTATCTCCGGCAGCGGGTAATTGTTTATCTCGATGACATTATCCAGGAAACGCACGGCCATCGAGACGGTGGCGCCGAGGCGCTCCCAGTCCATGGTTCCGCTCATCAATTCGCCCTTCACGTAGTTGGCGAGGTTTATTGAGCCCAGGTTGCAGGATTCCCACGGCAGCAGCGGCTGCTCGCCGCATTGTGCGGTTACAAATCCATTGGCAATAATAGAGTGTGTTTCTTTTTCCGTGGTGCAGTATACATCCGTTGTTCCCGCCGGTTCGATCGACCGCACGAAATCCGTGAAGCTGTCTTTGTTGGATTTGCGCCGCTTGGCCGCCAGCCATGTTTCGGCCTTCTTTTGTTTGGAAGGCGTCAAGAATCCTATTTCTTTCAAAAACCGATCGCGGCTTGCGCCATCCAGGACCAGCTCGTACTGGACGGAGCAGGAGTATAACTTCGGCTGCCGCTTTGAGTCCGGCATTAGCTTTGTGCCGGCCTTCCGGCGCATATAAAGTTTTGACACCATGCTTTCGTTAAGAAGAAGCATTTGGACCTGGGTCAGCAGCATCTTTGAACTTCCCGCCAGGCGTAAGGAACAGGAGCCCTTATGCACTGAAATATTCACTGTGCCGTCCGCTGTAAACAGCGCCGACAAAAATCCGATCACCGCCTCCCGTGGAGCCCGCCATAAAGCTTCGGGCACCTGTTTATGAAGCCCATTTTTTTCATGAATGCCGAGGGAATATAGAAAATAATATAATGCCGACCTATAACATTGCGAAAGTGTGCCGTTCCTGTTTACTTCCGAGCCATCCAATCCGGTCCATTGTTTTATAAGGGCGCGGAATTTAGGAGCCAGGATCTTTTTCTCGTCATTGCCGTACATGAGGCCGATAGTGTAGTTCGGCACATTGCGCCCTTCCGGTTTGTTCTCGCTTACCCAGCCGTCTCCCGTTACCCAGCCAAGAAGCTCGCCCAATTCCCTTGACCACTTTTTGGGAAGCCGTGCCCCGCCTCGCTCCACCCTCGCTTTCAGTTTGTTTTTGGCAATAAATGGCGGCAGGTCATAATTCCTGTTCCAGGCCCCGGCGCCGGATTGGATAAATACTTTATCACCCGGTTTCAGAACTTTAAGTTCCCTGATCCCGTCCGGCGTGAAGAATTTATGGTCCTCCGTGGCCGTAACTTCATAACCATGTTCTGTTGTCAGTTTAAAAACGGGCCAATCTTTCCGGGTTTTAAAGACCGGAACAGCTTGTCTCAGTGTGACACCGGTTTCCGTTCTGACAGCCACTGCTGCTCCGCCCGCTTGCACCGCGCGAAGGCCCTGGACCCTGTTATCGGTGGCGACAGCTATCTCGGCCTTGTTGATAAAAAGTTCTTCAAAAGTTATAAGTCCGCGGTCAGTGGCCAGCCGCGTTGAACCGGAGAAGCACGGGTTCGTGCTTTCGATCTGGCCCAGCTCCGGCGTGGGGTTCGAGTTGGTTTCGTTTATGCGGTCCAGGAAAACGATGCCGGGGTCCCCGGTGGCCCAGGCGGAGTCCACGATGGAATTGAACACTTCTTTGGCCTTGACCGCGCCGGCCGCTTGCATAGTGCGGGGGTTTATCAGGTCGTAGGCGGCGTTGGTTTCCACGGCCTTCATGAACTTGTCGTCGAGGGCTATGGAGATGTTGAAGTTCTCCAGCACGCCCGGCTGGGACTTTATCGTTATGAATTCTTTTATCTCGGGGTGCCAGTACGGGAGGATGCCCATGTTGGCGCCCCGGCGCGTGCCGCCCTGCTTCACCACGTCGGTCAGCTTGTCGAAAAGCTTCATGAAGGAGATGGCGCCGGAGGCGACGCCGTTGGTCTTCTTCACCGTGTCGCCCTTGGGCCGCACGCGGCAGAAAGAGAAGCCTGTGCCGCCGCCCGACTTCTGTATCAGGCTCTGCGCGGTGAGGGCCTTGGCTATCCCCTCCATGGAGTCCGGCACGGGCAGCACGTAGCAGGCCGAGAGCTGCTGCAGGTCCCGCCCGGCGTTCATCAGCGTGGGGGAATTAGGCAGGAAGTTGAATTCCGCCATCATGTTGTAAAACCCTGTTTTCCAGCGATCGGCGGCTTCGCGCGCGGCGGGGATGTCCTTGTAGGCCTTCTCAAGGTTGGCCACGAACTTCATGAAATTGGCTTCGCGCTCGGAGCACTCGGCCAGGCCCTCGTGGAAAAAGAGCGTGCGGGAACGGCTTCCGCCGGCCTTGTTTTTTAGGATGCGGACGCTCACGCCCTCGAAGGCGCCCCACTTTTCGGCGTCCGGGTGGAAGATGATCTCCGAAAGGGAGATGTTGTGCGCCACGCGCTCGAAAAGCCCCTCCGGCGTCCCGTCATCGCGGAGGTACTTGTCTTTTATAACCTTGGCCTGGTTTTCGCCCAGGATGACGGGTTTTCTGCCGATCGGCATGGTCTTCATTCTTGTGGTGTCCTTAAAAAAGCTTTTGGAATACGGTCAGCCTGAAAGTTGCAGCCGCAGGTTAATCTATCAATCATAACACCGGTTGTCAAGGATGCCGACGGGGGCGGTAAAAACCCGCGTTCCGGGCCAAAATTGTTATAATTCCAATAAGTCATTCTCCCTATGGAAAAGAAGAAAAAGCAGGCTTTAAATCTTTCCCAGGCCCAGGTCCTGCGCCAGGACCTGCGGCTGTTTACCGTGCTGGCCTCGCCGGAGCAGGATTTCCTGCGCCAGGCGGCGGAGCTGGAGGCGGACCCGCTTTTCATTAAACTCTCCGCCCCGGGCGCCGACGGGACCGCGCCGGTCATCCGCCGCCGCTTCGCCGGGGCCTCTTACGCTTTCGGCGTCGCCTGCGGCGACGACGCCCTTGCCGCCGTCGCGGGATCGGGCGGCAGCACCGGTGAGTGGCTCGCGGAGCGGCCCGCCATGCTTGAGCTGGCCCAGCGCGCCGGCCAGGAGAATTTTGAGAACTATTTCCTTTCGGCCGCCGCCTTCAGCCCCGCCGCCGCCGCGCGCGCCAGCGGGCTTACCCCCGCCGAGGCCTCGGCCCTCAAGAACTTCGCGGACGCCTTCATCCTGGCGCATGAAAGGATACCGCCGGCGGCCCTGCCGGCGCTTTACCTGCGCTGCGCCGCCAGCATAAGCGCGGAAGGCGGCAAGCTCTCCGTAGCCTACACGCACCCGGCCTATTTCCGCGGCGCTTACTGCATAAACAGCGGGGCGCTTTCGCTCCTGCTAAAAAGCGGCGCGCTCAGCCGCGAGGACGCGCTCCGGGCGCGCACGCTTACTGCCCGCGCCCAGCGCCTGGCCTGGCGCAAATCCGGTTTCCACCGGACGCTCACCGCGATAGTGGAAGCGCAGACCGCCTTCCTGCTGCAGAAATCCCCGCTGAAGCCTTTCAGCCAGCGCGGGCTGGCGGCGCGCATAGGCTTGAACCCGGCCACCGTCTCAAGGCTTATCGCCGCCAAAACCGTAATGGCGCCCTGGGGCGGGGAAATAAGGCTGAAAGATTTTTTCAGGCAGAAAAACGCGTTTATAATTGATAAAATAAAAGAGATACTGGGGACGGCAGCCGGAAAGCTGACCGACCGGGAAGTGGCGGAGACGCTTAAATCCGTTCACGGGATACGCGTTTCACGACGCAGCGTTAATCTTTACCGTTCGAAAACGTAGCTGCCTTGCAGCGATATTACGCAGAGAACGCGAAGTAAATAAAGGCGCGGGGGGCGGCAGTTCAAAAACAGACCTATGAAAAACCTGGAAGAAAACAAACTCCAAGCTTTGCAGCGCAGCCTCTTTGAGGCTATTTTTTTTGAGGCGCAGGAGTCCATGCTCCTGCTTGACCGTGAGCTGAATGTGCTGCTGGCCAACAAAAGCGCCATGAAGCTGCTCGGCTGGACGAACCAGGCAATAGTGGGCAAACCGGTTTCGACGCTGGTGCTGGAAAAGGACCTCAAAGAATTTTCCGACTTCGCGGCGCTGACCGAGAAGAACGGCATGGTCAGAAATTTCAGGTTTTACATGCTCACGGTGACGAAGAGCGTGGTGCGCCTTTTCCTTACCTCCCAGGCCCTCAAGGACGAAAAGGGCGCCGTCAACGGCTTATGCGTGTATCTTTCCCCGGTGTCGCCGGACGAGTGGTCCGCCCTTAAAGACCCGCACGTTTTCAGGAACGCCGCCCGCAAACTGGGGCGCCTTACGTCCATAGGCCAGCTCACCTCCATGTTCGCGCACGACATAAAGAACCCGCTGCACGTCATACTTTCCACGTCGGAACTGCTGCGCGCGCAGGAGGGGCAGCCGGAGCAGGTGAGGACCGGCGCCGAGCTTATTGAGCGCAACGCGCGGCGCGCCTCCAAAATAGTAAAGACCCTGCTTGATTTCTCCCGCAGCGGCATGTGCCGGCTGGAGCCTTACCTGGTGGATACCGCCGCCGAATACGCCCTTGAGCTGATAGACAGTTCGCTTAAGGCCGCCAAGGTGAGCGTCGAAAAAGATTTCGGGAAAACTCCCAAGGTGTTCCTCGACCCGCATTACATGCACAGCGTGATCTACAACCTGCTTAACAACGCCGCCCAGGCGCTTGCCGGCGCGCCCGACGGCCGCGTAAAGATCAGCTCCGGCTGGCTTGAGAAGGAAAAAGAGGTTTTCCTGAACATCTCCGACAACGGCCCCGGGCTGGAGCCGACCATGCTTGAAAACCTTTTCCAGCCGTTTTTCACCACCAAGGAGAACGGCACCGGCCTCGGCCTGTACCTGGCCCGCCAGATCATGGGCGAGCACGGCGGCCGAATAATCGTCTCCTCTCCCCACGAAGGCGGTGTTCTTGTCAGCCTGCGCTTCAAAAAAATAGTGTGATCAGTTGTCATTCCCGCATGTCGTTGGCGGGAATCCATAAATTAATAATTCTCTTGGAATTTGCGACTTTTGTGCATTATGCGGCAAATAGCCGAGGTTAATCCGGAAATAAATTTAAATGGGAAATATACTTATTGTCGAGGATGACGCGGATACCCGCTGGGTGATCAAGGCCGCGCTCGAGTCCGGCCGGTACGCCTGTACCGCCGCCGCCTCCGGGGCCGAAGCCCTGGCCCTCGCCGAGTCGCTCACTTTCGACGCGGTGGTGCTCGACATGGTGCTGGGCGACTCCGACGGGCTGACTATCCTTGCAAAGCTTAAAAGCGAAGACCCCGGCCTGCCCGTGGTAATCCTCACCGGCCACGCCAACGTGCAGACCGCGGTAAAAGCCATGAAGCTGGGCGCGCTGGATTATTTGCTAAAGCCCTTCAGCAACGAAGAGCTGCTGCTGATAATCGAGAAAGCTGTAAAGGAGCGCAGGCTTAAGCGTGAGTTCGACGCCCTGCGCAGCCACGTAAAGCGGGCGCACGGCGCTGAGCCCGTTTTCGGCACAAGCCGGGAAATTAAACAGACAGCGGATATGGCCAAGCAGGTGGCGGGCACGGACCTGACGGTGATACTTTCGGGCCCGTCGGGCTCAGGCAAGGAAGTGTGGGCGCGCGAGATACATCGCCTGAGCACCCGCGGCGACAGCCCCTTCGTGGCGCTGGACTGCGGCGCCCTGCCCGAAAACCTGGTGGAGAGCGAACTGTTCGGCTACGAGCGCGGCGCTTTCACCGGCGCGGACAGGCGCAAGCCCGGCCTTTTCGAGGTCGCTTTCGGCGGCACCCTTTTCCTGGACGAAATAGCCAACCTCACCACCGCCACGCAGGCCAAGCTGCTGCGCGTGCTGGAGGAAAGGAAAATACGCCACCTCGGCGGTAAAAAAGACATCCCCATAGACACGCGCGTAATAGTCGCGTCCAACAGCGACCTGCCCACCCGCATAAAAGAGGGCCTGTTCCGCGAAGACCTCTACCACCGGCTCAACCAGTTCACGCTGCGCGTCCCCTCCCTGGCCGAAAGAAAAGAGGACATCCCGGCGCTGGCCGCCTATTTCCTGCGCGAGGCTGAGAAGCTGGTTAATAAGAAAATAGAATCAATTTCCAATTCCGCGCTAACGGCCCTCACCGCCTATTCCTGGCCCGGCAATGTGCGCGAACTAAAAAACGTCATCATCCGCGCGGCCCTTCTGAGCGGGGGTGAGATCCTGCCCTCCCACCTGGGTTTGGATGATAAATTGCCTATTGGCTCTCCCTCTTTACTATTGAGCTCCGGCGTCCCACAGGACCTTGATATGAAAAAATCCGTCAGGCACCATGTGGCTGAACTGGAAAAGAAATATATACAGGAAGCCCTGCTTAAAACATCGGGAAACAAGCTCCAGGCCGCAAAAGTCCTGGGTATCGACCGCAAAGCCCTGTATAATAAGCTGAAAGAATATAACATCTCCTAAACCATAAATTGGCTATGCGGTTTCTCACTCTCCCCTCCTGAATACGTTATGACAAAATACCACAAGATATTGGGCTCGCATGCCTTTATCCTTTCGGGTATCTTGTTGCTGACTTTTATCGTGTTTTCAAATACTCTCGGTAATGATTTTATTAAAACCAGTGATGAGGGTCCGTATATTTTAACTAACAGTCACGTCAGAGGCATAACGCCGCAAAACATATCCGCTATTTTTTCCGCGGCGCCGGCCGGAATGTATAGCCCCTTGACTATTTTTAGCTATGCGATCGATTATAGAATCGGCGGGTATAATCCCAGAATATACCACCTGACCAGCGTCCTGTATCATCTGCTTAACGTCGCGCTTGTATATTTCCTGATATTCCTTGTTTCAAAAAGAAAAATGGCCGCAGCGTTAGCAGCCGCGCTGTTCGCGATCCATCCGATGCACGCCCAATCGGTCAACTGGATAGCCCAGAGAAAAGACCTGGTATACTCGTTCTTTTACCTTTCTTCATTGATCTGTTACGCTTTATATCTTGAGAAAAAGCTGCCGAAAAAATATCTTTTACTGACATTGCTTTTTTATATTCTGTCTTTGTTCTCAAAGCCGGCCGCGGTCACCTTGCCGCTCCTGTTGCTGGTATTCGATTATTATTACGCGCGAAAAATGGACAAGCGCGCTGTTCTGGAAAAAATACCGTTCTTTGTCCTGTCGGTTATCTTTGCCGGGATTCTCTTTCTGCCTTTTGTGACCGCTAACGCGAACCAGAATTATATTCCCAGTTACAATCTCGCCGAAAGAATCCTTGCCTTTTCCTACTCTTTGATGTTTTATGTCTGCAAGCTGTTCGCGCCTTTTAATCTTCACGTATTTCACGGGTGGCCGCTGAAAACGAACGGTCGCTTCCCTGGTATATACTATTTGATGCCGGTGTTAGCGGTTCTTTGCGCTGCGTTAGTTGTGCTGGCAATAAAGAAGTTTAAGGACCAGAAAAAGAATCTGGTTTTCGGTATTTCATTCTTTATCGCGGCCATATCTATCGTCCTGCAAATCAAGCCTTTTGGGCCGGTGATCGTGGCGGATCATTATACGTATATCCCGTACATCGGATTTTTCTTTATCGGGGCAATGTTGCTCAGTAATCTGATCGAAAGAAAAGATCGGGCGGGAAACGGTTCTGGCTGGAGCGCCTGGCCGCAGGCTTCCGCAATATCCGGCGTCATTTTATTGATCTGTTTTTTTTCCAGCCTCACATATCAAAGAAATGCCGTTTGGAAAAACGACTACACGCTTCTGACGGACAGTATTTCAAAAGACCCGACCGTGAGTTTTGCGTATAGCAACCTCGGCAGTGTGGAGCAGGAGAAAAACGATTTTAAATCAGCTCTTGCGCACTATAATAAAGCCATAGAATTGAATCCGGAAATATACGAAGCATACAGCAATCGCGGGGCTTTAAGATATACCCTTAAGGATTTTAACGGAGCCCTTGCGGATTATAATCAATCTATTGAGATGCGGCCGGAATACTATATGCCTTACAATAACAGGGGAGTTCTAAGATTCGATCTGTCCGATATCAAAGGTGCAGTGCAAGACTATGAGAAAGCGATTCAGCTGAAGCCTTCTTATTCTGTCGTTTATTATAACATGGGGAATCTGAAATACACCGCCGGAGAAAAAGCGGAAGCGGTTAAATATTACACAAAAGCGATAGAATTAGACCCTTTTTATGCGAACGCCTATCATAACCGCGGAGTCGTTAAAATGGAAGCGCAGGATTACCAGGGAGCATTGGAAGATTTTAATGCCGCTATCAAGATCAAGCCGGATTACGCCCAGGCAATAAATAACAGGCAGTTTCTGTTAACCAAATACCACCTTAAATCCGATTAATCCAATAAATTGTTTTATTTCCCCTGCTTACGAGGGGCTGGCGCTCTTATGGAAGGGTTGATCCTCAATGCTTCGTGATAATGCCCCATGGCTTCATCAAATTTCCCCTGCGCGGCCAGAACAAGGCTGAGGTTGTAATGGGCTTCCACGGAATCCGGATTGATCCTTAACATCTCACGGTAATGATTTGCGGCATCGTCATTTTTGCCCTGCGCGGCCAAAATAAGGCCGAGGTTGTTGTGTGCGTGTGTGTCATCAGGGTTTATCCGCAACGCTTCAAGGTAATGCTTTACAGCTTCGTCAGTTTTGCCCTGTGCGGCCAGAATAAGGCCGAGGTTGTTGTGCGCTTGCGCGTAATCAGGGTTGATCCTCAACGCTTCAAGGTAATACTTTACGGCTTCGTCAGTTTTTCCTTGCGCGGCCATAACAATGCCGAGCTTGGAGTGTACTTGCTCATAATCCGGTTTAATCCTCAACGCTTCACGGTAATGCTTTACGGCTTCGTCGGTTTTCCCCTGCGCGGCCAGAATAAGGCCTAGGTTATAATGGGCTTGCACGAAATCAGGTTTGATCCTCAACGCTTCAAGGTAATGCTTTACGGCTTCGTCAGTTTTTCCTTGCGCAGCGATAGTAAGGCCGAGGTTATAATGGGGAAAATCAAGTTCCTGGTTTATGGCAAGGGTGTACCTCCATAGGGTTTCCTCGTCGCGCCATATCGCCTCTTGTCGCCAGGTCAATAAAGACAGGCCGGATATTATTAAACACGCGAGGATGGTGCAGATATTCCGGAGTTGCTTGCCTGCGGTCTGCCGGCAGGCCCGGAATCCAGCGCCGGCCAGCACCGCAAAACCAAGACATGAGAGGTAAGTGTAACGGTCCGCGGCTGCTTGTGTGTTTATTTTTACTATTCCAACCACCGGGCTTAGCGTCACCAGGTAATAAGCCCATACCGCAAGACCCGCAGGCCAGCGCCGGCGCAGGATGATCACTGCAGCGGTAATCGCCGCGATAATTGAGCCCGCAACCAAAGACTGCCAGTTTAAGAGACCGAAACCGGCTGGTAGTTTATAGAGCGGCAATAGATCCAACGGGATTAATGTTTTTCGAATGTAAAAGAATACCGCAAATAAAACATGGGTGGCGCGGGAGATAAAACCGAAGGATTGATAGGATGACAGGGCGCCGGCCTTTGCCTGGCATATGTAGCCTATGGCGCCGAAAACCGCGGCAAGAACAAAAAAGGGGGTCTTTTCCAGCCAGATTTGCCGGGTTTCCTTAGATATCCACTTCCTCGGATTACCGGGAAGCCGCCCAAGGGGGTAGATATCAAGCACAATTAACACTAAGGGAAGGCTGATGGCCATTCCTTTGGATAACAGTGCTAATAAGAAAGCGGAAAGCGGCAGAATATGCCGGCGCCAGAATGGAATATTTTCACCGCCCGGTGAGCGCGGCGAGATATAGCAGGAAATCGCCAGCATGTAGAACAAACATGAAAGGATATCATGCCGGTCTGACAACCATGCCACTGATTCCACACGGAAAGGGTGTATGGCAAAAAAAAGCGCAGCGAATCCTGCTGAAATATAAAGCTCGTCTTCCTTTTCCGGCGTAGAAGGGGGGGCGGCCAATGCCAGCAGCTTTACGCACAGGGAGTAGAAAACCAGCGCGTTAATGCTATGCAAAACCACATTGGTCAGATGATAGCCGAAAGGTTTTATTCCCCAGATGAGGTAATCCAGGGCATAAGTAAGCCAAGTCATGGGTGCATAAGGACCCATGTAGCATGACTTAGACGTAAACATCCACTTCAACTGTTCGTAGCCAAGACCCCTGTATTTCTGGTTATCGATTAGATTTGGGACATCGTCCCAGGTTAAAAATCCATTTTTCAGCGCCGGCAGAAAAACGGCGAATGTGAACACTGAAACCAATAACGGGATTAGCCAGGCGGCTCGATTCTTATTAATAGAAATATAGGACATCTTGTTTTAAATACGATTCCACAGCTGTCCGGTTAAACCCGCGTTCGTTTTTTAATTAATCCGAACAGTAGATATAGCTATTGTACACTTCGTCGGGCTTCTATTTCCCCTGCTTACGTGGGGCCGGTGCGCGTAGAGAGGGATTTATTCTTAATGCTTCGCGGTAATGCCCCATGGCGTCGTCCTGTTTGCCTTGCGCGGCAAGAATAAGACTGAGATTGTAATGAGCTTCCACGGAATTGGGTTTTATCCGCAGCGTCTCACGGTAATGATTTGCGGCTTCGTCATTTTTGCCCTGCGCGGCCAAAATAAGGCCGAGGTTATTGTGTGCGTGCGCGTCATCCGGTTTAATCCGCAACGCTTCAAGGTAATGCTTTACGGCTTCGTCAGCTTTGCCCTGCGCGGCTAAAATGAGGCCAAGGTTGTTGTGTGTTTGTGCGGAATCCGGGTTGATCCTTAATGCTTCACGGTAATGCATTACGGCTTCGTCAGTTTTGCCTTGCGCGGCCAGAATAACTCCGAGCTTGGTGTGTGCTTGCGCGTAGTCTGGGGAAATCCTCAGTGCTTCACGGTAATGCTTCACGGCTTCGTCGGTTTTGCCCTGCTCGGTCATAACAACGCCGAGGTTATACCGGGCTTCCGCATCCGGGGTGAATTTCGATTTGCCTTGCGCGACCAGAATAACTCCGAGTTTGGTGCGTGCTTCCGCATCATCCGGGTTGATCCGCAACGCTTCACGGCAATGCGCCGCAGCTTCGTCAAGTTTGCCTTGCGCTGCCAGAATGCCGCCGAGGTTATAATGGGCTTCCCCTAAATCCGGGTTGATCCGTAATGCGTCACGGTAATGCCTTGCGGCTTCGTCAAGTTTGCCTTGTGCGGCTATAGCATTGCCGAGGTCATAATGTGCTATAGCATAATCGGGGTTAATTCTTATAGCTTCACGGTAATGCATTGCGGCTTCATCAAGTTTGCCTTGAGTAGCCAGAAAAACGCCGAGATTATTGTGGGCAAAATCAAGTTCCGGGTTTATCTCAAGTGCGTACCTCCATAAGGTTCCCGAGTCGCGCCATATGCCCTCCTGCCGCCAAGTCAGCAAAGCCAGGCCGGATATTATCAAACACGCGAGGATAGCACTGATATCCCGGAACCGCTTGCCTGCAGCCTGCCGGCAGGCCCGGAATCCCGCTCCTGCCAGTACGGCAAAACCAAGACATGGGAGGTAAGTGTAACGGTCAGCAGCGGAATGGACGCCTAATTTCACAATACCCACTACAGGGCTAAGCATTGCCAGGTAACAAATCCATGCCGCCAGGCCTGCAGGCCAGCGCCGGCGCAGAGTAATTACTGCAGCAGTGATTGTCGCTGTTGTCGCGCCCGCAAACATGAATGGCCAGCTTAGCAGGCTGAAACCGGCAGGAAGCTTATAGAGCGGCGACAGATCCAGTGGAATTAAAGTTTTCTGTATATAAAAGAACACTGCGAATAAAATTTGGGTGATGCGGGGGACGAAACCGAATACCTGATAAGATGCCAGAGCGCCGCTCTTTGCCTGAAATGCGTAACCTATTGCACCGAAAACAGCGGCAAGAATAAAAAAAGGGACTTTTTCCAGCCATATTTGCCGGGTTTCCCGCGAGAACCACTTCCTTGGGTCGCCGGGGAGCCGCCCCAAGGGATAAATATCAAGCACAACTAACACTATTGGAAGGCTGATGGCCATACCTTTGGATAGCAACGCTAAAACGAAAGTAGTTAGCGGCAATATATGCCGGCGCCAAAAGGGCGCCTTTCCATCGTCTCCGGAGCGCGACGATAAATACCACAGAATTGTCAGCAGGTAGAAGAAACCGGAAAGGACATCGCGCCGCTCAGTGACCCAGGCTACCGATTCAACACGCAACGGATGTATAGCGAAAAAAAGAGCCGTAAATGCGGCGGAAAGGCGAAGTTCCGTCTCCTCTTCGGGGACAGACGTCCTGACAGTCAGTGCCAACACTTTCGTGCAAAGCAAATAGAAGAGCGACGCGTTAATTGTGTGCAGAAGGACGTTGGTGAGATGGTAGCCGAACGGGTTCATTCCCCAGACCAGGTAATCCAGACTTAGTGTTATCCAACTCAAGGGTTGATAGGGGCCCGTGTGGGATGTCGTAAACATCCACTTGAGCTGTTCGAAGCCAAGACCCCTGAATTTCTGGTTATTGACAATGGTGTAGGTATCGTCCCAGTTAACAAATCCGTTTCTCAGCGCCGGCAGAAAAACCGCGAATGTGAACACTGAAACTAACAATGGTATTAGCCAGGCAGCTCGATCTTTATCAACAGAAGGATAAGACATTTTATTTTAAAGACGATTCTTAAAATTGTCCGGCTAAACCCAAGTCCGCTTTTCAGTCAGAACAGTTGATATAACTATTATGAACTTCGTCGGGCTTCTATTTTCCCTGCTTACGAGGGGCCGGCACTCTTATAGAAGGGTTGATTCTCAACGCTTCATGGTAATGCCCCATGGCTTCATCAAATTTTCCTTGCGCGGCCAGAACAAGGCTGAAGTTGTAATGGGCTTCGACGGAATTGGGATTGATTCTCAACGCTTTAAGGTAATGCTTTGTGGCTTCGTCATTTTTGTCTTGCGCGGCCAGAATAAGGCCGAGGTTATTATGTGCGTGCGCGTCACCCGGGTTTATCCGTAACGCTTCAAGATAATGCTTTACAGCCTCGTCAGTTTTGCCCTGAGCGGCTAATATGAGGCCGAGGTTATTGTGTGCTTGCGCGTAATCGGGGTTGATCCTCAGTGCTTCAAGGTAATGCTTTACAGCTTCGTCAGTTTTGCCCTGCGCAGCCAGAATAACTCCGAGCTTGGTGTGTGGCTGCTCATAATCCGGTTTAATCCTTAACGCTTCAAGATAATGCTTTACGGCTTCGTTAGTTTTACCTTGCGCTGCCAGCGTAAGGCCGAGGTTATAAAGGGCTTGCGCGAAATCGGGTATGAATCTCAACGCTTCGAGGTAATGTTTTACTGCTTCGTCATTTATGCCCTGCGCGGCCAAGACAATGCCGAGGTTGTAATGGGCATCCGCATAGTTGGGTTTAACCCTTAATGCTTCCTGGTAATACTTTACGGCTTCGTCATTTTTGCCTTGCGCGGCCATAAGACTGCCGAGGTTATACCAGGCTAAATCAAGTTCCGGGCTGATGGCAAGGGCGTGCTTCCATAGGGTTTCCGTATTGCGCCATATCGCCTCTTGTCGCCAAGTCAATAAAGCCAGGCCGGATATTATTAAACACGCGAGGATGGCGTAGATATTACGGAGCTGTTTGCCTGCGGTCTGCCGGCTGGCCCGGAATCCGGCGCCGGCCAGCACCGCAAAACCAAGACATGAGAGGTAAGTGTAACGGTCAGCAGTGGCTTGTGTGTTTATCTTTACTATTCCCACCACCGGGCTTAATGTCACCAGGTAGTAAGCCCACACCGCCAAACCCGCCGGCCAGCGCCGGCGCAGGGCAATCGCTGTGGCGGTAATCGCCGCGATAATTGAGCCCGCAACCAAAGACTGCCAGTTTAAGAGACCGAAACCGGCTGGTAGTCTATAGAGCGGCGATAGATCCAACGGGATTAATGTTTTTCGTATGTAAAAAAATACCGCAAATAAAATTTGGGCGGCGCGTTGGACAAAACCAAATTCCTGATATGATGACAGAGCGCCGATATTTGACTGGCTTATATAGCCTATTACTCCGAAAACCGCTGCAAGCGCAAAAAAAGGGACTTTTTCAAGCCATATCTTCATGACTTCCGGCGAGAACCACTTCCTTGGATCGCCGGGTAGCCGCCCGAGGGGATAGATATCAAGCACAATTAACACCACAGGAAGGCTGATGGCCATGCCTTTGGAGAGCAGCGCTAAAAAAAAAGCTGCGAGTGGCAGTATATGACGACGCCAGAACGGTGCGTTTTCGCCGTCCGGAGCGCGCGGCGAGATATATAAAAGAATCGCCAGCATGTAGAAGAAACATGAAAGAATATCATGCCGGCCTGACAACCATGATGCTGATTCGACCCGGAAAGGGTGTACGGCGAAAAAAAGCGCGGCGAAGCCGGCTGAAATATTAAGCTCACCTTCCTTTTCCGGCAAAGAAGGGGGGGAGGCCAATGCCAGCAGCTTCACGCACAGGAAGTAGAAAACCAGCGCGTTAATACTATGCAAAACCACATTGGTCAGATGATAGCCGAAAGGTTTTATTCCCCAGATGACGTAATCCAGAGCATAAGTCAGCCAAGTCACTGGCACATAGGGGCCCATGTAGCACGACTTGGACGTAAACATCCACTTGAGTTGTTCGTAGCCAAGCCCCCTGTATTTCTGGTTATCGACCAGGTTGTAAATATCGTCCCAGCCCAAAAATTCATTTTTCAGCGCGGGCAGAAAAACGACGAATGTGAATACTGAAACCAATAAAGGTATTAACCAGATTAGTCGTTTTTTATCAATAGAAAGATAAGACATTTTATTTCTTGGTATTTGCTAAATTGGCTCTTCTTAAAGTAATAATACAAAAATTTGTAAAGCACTTTGCGCATAATACCAGACCGGGGAAAATCATAAACTTGTGCTTTTTGTATCTTTTTGCGGCCAAGCTATGGTGCTTGATTTAAATTGCCGATGGCCGAAACTGACATTGATTTTTTTGTAATCAATTATATATGAGCGATTCAGCTTGAAACATCGGAATAGTGTGGTTAATTTTCTACACATAAATGTTGACTAATATCCACAATGTTGATTTTAGTCTACACTTGCCTGTAACAGGGATTTAATTTTTCTGATTTATTTTTTTATTCGCGCATCTCCTATAATATATCCATGTTCCTAAAACGGAATTTTAGGTTTATGCCGGGGTACCCTGCGTAACTGCGGGAATTTCATTGGCAATTTAGCGGATAGCAAGCTTAGCCTTCAACCTGCAGACCCCCTGAATCCGCGGATATTGCCTTCCAACTTTCTTTATATAACCATGATCTGCCGCAAATCCAGCCAACTTATCGGTTGTCAAAGCGGTTTGGCAAAAGCATTGCTATTTAATCGTTTAGAGATTAATTTAAAATTTTCGTTCCTTATTCTTTCGGAGGCACTATGAAAACGCTTAAAACCTGGGTTCTGGAAATCTTCTCGGTACTGCTGCTGTTGCCGGCTCTAGCCGGCGCGGCACCGGCCCTTCTGAACTACCAGGGACGCCTGGTGGACGCCACCGGCAACCCGCTGAGCGGAACATATTCGCTCACCTTCCGCATCTACGACGCGGCTCCCGCCGGAACCGGAACCCTGATCTGGAACGAAACCCAGAGCCTGGACCTCGATAACGGCATCTTCAACGCAAGCCTCGGCGCTTCGACCCCCCTGGCCCCCTCAGTCTTCTCCTCCGATACCCGCTACCTTGAAGTCCAAGTGGGTGCCGATTCTCCAATGATTCCCCGCACCCGCCTGCTTTCCGTGCCTTATGCTATTTATGCCGCCAGCGCAGCTTACGCCGTGGGCTCCGATATCGCCGACGGACAGGTTACCGACACCAAAATTGTCACTATGGCCGCTTCCAAATTGACCGGCGCCCTGCCCGCCATAAGCGGCACCTCGTTGACCGCTCTGACCGCGGCTAACATCAGCGCGGGTAGTTTGGGCACTGGCGTGATAGCTTCGTCCGTTGCAGTGGGTTCTATTTATGACGGCGCAATAGTGGGCATGTCTTCTTCCAAACTGACCGGTGCGTTGCCGGGCATTAGCGGTGCCGCCCTGACCGGGGTAGCCGCTTCAAATGTTTTAGCTTCCGGAGTACAGGCCGGTTCGCTGGGCGGGGGCGTAATAGCTTCGTCCGTGGCAGTAAGCTCTATATATACTAATTCCATACAGGACGCCAATGTTACCAGCGCCAAGCTTGCAAGCGGCATAGACGCGGTCAAAATAGGCGGCGGTGGTGTAACCACCGCTAAGTTCGATTTCCTTGCTAATATAATCAGCGACGTGCAGGCACAGATAGACGCCAAACTGTCCACCACCGGCAACGGTTCCGGACTTTTCAACATCTCTTCCGTGTCTTTGGCGGGGTTCTATAATGACGCAGCAGTGCGCGCTAACCTCGGGCTTGCTATAGGGACCAACGTGCAGGCCTATAACGCCGCACTTACCACGCTGGCCGGCAACGACGGTTCCGCGCTTACCGGCATTAAAACTTCCTCGGTGAGTTTGGACGGATTCTACAGCGATAACTCTGTGCGCGCCAACCTCGGGCTTGCGATAGGGACCAATGTGCAGGCTTGGGATAACGACCTTAACGCCCTGGCTGCTAATAACGGTTCTGCGCTGACCAATCTGACCGCGGCTAATATCGACGCCGGTCCGCTGGGCGCGCTGGTAATGGCGTCGTCAGTGGCTGTTAATTCTGTTTATGATAATTCAATAGTGAGTATCTCAGGCGCAAAGGTAATTGGAGCGATGCCGGCAGCGAGCATAGCGGCCGGCAGCCTTGGCGCAAATGTTATTGCTTCTTCTGTAGCGATTAACGCTATATATACTCAGGCCATAGCTGATTCAGCTATTACTACTGCAAAGTTAGCAGATAATACTATTACCGATACAAAAATTGTGACAGGAGCTATTACCGATACAAAAATCGCTAATGGAGCAATTTCTTCCGCAAAAATAGCCGACGCCACCATAATTGATGCCGATATACATCCTGCCGCGGCTATAGCAATATCAAAAATTGCGACTACAGGAACGCTTGGCGCAAACGTCATAGTGTCGTCGGTGGCGGTAAATTCTGTTTATGACAATTCAATAGTTGGTGTGTCGGGTTCAAAAGTTAGCGCGGTGCCTGCTGCGAACATAGCGGACGGGAGCTTAAGCGTTAATGTTATAGCCTCGTCCGTGGCCGGCAATTCTGTCTATACGAACGCGATAGCCAATTTGGCGGTAACTGACGCCAAGATAGCTGCGCTTACATCATCAAAGCTGACGGGCGCGCTGCCCGCTATAAGCGGAGCATCGCTGATTAATCTGACCGCTGCTAATGTTGACGCGGGCAGCCTGGGCGCGGGTGTAATAGCTTCATCCGTAGCAGTTGATGGCGTTTACACCGGCGCTATACAAAATTCAGCGGTAACGGACGCCAAGATAGCAGCAGGCATAACCTCTTCAAAACTAACGGGTGCGCTGCCTGCCATAAGTGGAGCATCGCTTACCAATCTGACCGCTGCTAATATTAGCGCGGGCAACCTGGGCATAGATGTAATAGTTTCATCTATAATAGTAAATGGCGTTTATACAAACTCAATAGCAAATCTGGCGGTAACTGATGCTAAATTGGCGAGCGGGATAAGCGGCACGAAGATAGGTTCAGGCGTGCCTGCCGCGAATATAGCCGCCGGCAGCCTGGCCGTAGATGTTATAACTTCATCGGTAGCGGTTGACCGCATTCATACTAATGCCATTCAGGCGGGCGCAGTTACACCTGCAAAGACCGCTTTGGCAGCGATAAGTAGCGCTAGCGGTAAAATTTATGGGATAAGTTCTGAGTATTTCATCTCTCTTGACGGTTCTGGTCTGCTCGGCCTTAATGCGGACAATCTTGCCAGCGGGATTGTGCCATTGACGAGGCTGTCAGGCATTACAAGCTCTCAAATTGCGGCGGGTGCAGCGATAGCCGACACACAATTAGCCGCGATAACGACTGCCGGCAAGGTTTCCCAAGGCGCTGTCAGCGGCCTTGTTGCCGACCTGGCCCTGAAGGCTCCGATCGCATCGCCCACGTTCACCGGCACCGTCTCCGGGATCACGAAAGCTATGATCGGGCTGAGCCTGGTGGATAACACCGCCGACTCGGCAAAGGTAGTATCCACGCCGCAGCAGACCGCGTTGGACCTGAAGGCCAGCCTGGCTGGAGCTACGTTCACCGGCACCGTGG
>JAUSCK010000254.1 GCA_030651035.1 Elusimicrobiota bacterium | reverse complement strand
GCCCTGGCGGGCTTTCCTATTAATTATGCGCAGCCCCCGGAAGAAGCAGCAACCACCGAGTGATCCTCGGCAGTTCACTCTCTGCACTATTGGCTTGCATAGTAGCCAATTGGATGGTATACTATCCACATGCCTAATAAGACAAGTTTTCTCAACTCCCCATTAAACTGGGTCTTTTCAGCCCCCAGCAATATCGCCGTTATACGGGCGCTTAAAGACAGCCGAGAGGGAATGAGCGGCCGGGCCGCCGCGCGGGCGGCCGGGTTCACCCATCAGGCATGCCGCCGGGCACTTGGGGATCTTGAGTCCGCCGGCATTATTGTACGGCAGGGAGCAGGCCACACCCAACTTGTCCGTCTTAATTTCGAGAACATCCTTGTAAAAGAAGCCCTGCTTCCCATGTTCCGGGCGGAAAAGAGTTTTCTGGAGTCGGCGCGCCTCAAGATACGAAAGGAATTCGGGCAGCATGCGCGTACTGCAACGCTTTTCGGAAGCGCTGCAAGAAAAGAAGATGAACCGGGAAGCGATGTGGACCTTCTGCTTGTAACAGACGCGCTGAACAGGGAGCTCCTGGAAGAAAGAGCGCGTGCGTTTGGGAAAAGATTCATTTCAGAATACGGCATAAGATTCTCCCCGATGGTACTGACAACCCGTGAAGCCCGTGCCAAGTACAGCAAGTTCGCCCCGCTGCTCAGGAATATCCTTGAGCACGGGGTCGACCTGTTAAAAGAGCGTCTGGAGGACATAATCAAATGACCCCGAGAAGACACCTCCGGGTTTCCGTACCAAAATCCAGGAAATCCGACTATATCCGCGTAGCCGAGAACTTCTATAAAGGCGCTGAGGTTGCGAAAGAGTTTGACTACTACAACGCCGCGGGTGTTCTTATAGTTCACGCAGCCATAGCCTACACAGACGCCATTACTATAAAATTCGGCGGAGTAAAGAGCAAAGGTGAAGACCACATGGCCGCAGTTGACCTCTTGCACCAGGTTGTGGCGCTGGACGAGCAAGGTAAAGCCGGGACGCGGCACTTGGAAAAGATCATCAACGAGAAGAACCGCGTCTCCTACGAGGGGGAAGTCTACACTAAAAAAGACGTTGACAATCTCTGGAAACACTTGCTCCGCTACCAAACTTGGGCCGTTTCAATGCTTGAGGTGTAAAGATTATATTTTAGCAGCAGAGCACCATTTTGTTGACCTTAACAAAATGGTAAGGCTCTCAGCATAAGGGAAGAATGCAGAAACCAGAAAAACCAGCGGCCCATCCCGCTGCGGACCGGGCCATCAAGAGAGTACACATCATCACATTCGGCTGACCTGTGGATACGCTTCCGTCGTACCCTCTATAAGTTCCTAAAAGCATTGTATGGCTGATCTTACCCGCGAGATGTCGTCGCGGGCGTGGCCACGATGCGCGGCCCGCACCGCTCCTTGCCGCAGGAAAAAGGGTTCGCAGGCTCGGCACGTTGCGCCTTCGCTCTGCTCCAGCGAAAACGGCATTTTTTATCATGCTCATCACCTCCTATGCGCGGCCAGCCGGCCCTCAACAGGGCCTTGGCCGGGCCGCACTGCAGTGTCGCTTCGCTCCACCCCCGGTTCCGCCAAAGGCGGCCCGTACAGCGCAGAATTTAATTTTTTTCTTATTTTTAAATTATGGCCACCGGGAGAGGGGAATTTAAACGGGGGCACCTTGACTAATTAAAAACCCGCCCCGACCTGATCGCTGAATTGTGTCGCTTCGCTCCACCCGCGTACGCTCGCCCTGGCGGGCTTTTCTGTTATTATCATGTAGCCCCCGGGGGGAAGGGGGAAGCCTGCAAAGAAAATATGGAGAAGCCAGGGCCAGTAGCGGCTTGCCTCGTGATGGCCGCCGCCCCTGGCCCTGGCCCGCCTTAAATGCCCCCCCCATTCATGATCCAGCCTATTAACCCACCTGATTTTAAGTAACACATCTTAATTGCAAGCACCCAATGTAAAACATAGAATTACACCAAGGGTTTCATGGGAGCATACATAATTATTTATATTTAGGCGGCAGGCTGAGGACAACCACAATGAAAAAAGCTATGCAATTAACTATCCTACTTTCCAGCATTTGTTTATTATCTTTGGATGTGCCAGCAAAGCAGAGCCAGAACGCACAAGATACAAACACAACTGCCGAATATTGGCAGGCATCCCGTGGTGTAATGTCGACCGCATACACTTATTCGATAGTTTTAGAAACCCCGGACCCAGAACAGGTTGAGACAAAGATACTCAAACTGGGTGAAGAAATAGGCGTTGTTACCACATCTAGTAGATACCGTAATAATGAAAAACGGCAGATAGGCTTCAAAGGAACTCTGGAGAAAGCGGAAGCACTTTCGCAGAAAGTCGCCGTGTTCGGCAAGCTGACTGGATATTCCACTTACAGCAGCCGGGATGAGAAACAATACAATGAAATGAAAAAGAAAGCAGAACTTATTAAAACCGAACTAGAAAAGAACAAAAAGCTTTTCGCCCATCTTCCTATTGCAACCACGATAATGACAGATCTC
>JAUSCK010000253.1 GCA_030651035.1 Elusimicrobiota bacterium | reverse complement strand
ACCCTGGGCATTGTCGGGGAATCCGGCTCCGGCAAAACCACTCTCGCCAGGCTCATACTGGGCATTGAAAAACCCGACTCCGGGCGCGTCACGCTGAACGGCAGGGAGCTCTCCTCGCTTTCAGGCGCTGGGCTGCGCCTGGCCCGGCGCGGGGCGCAGATGGTCTTCCAGGACCCCTATTCAAGCCTTAACCCGCGCATGAAGGTAAAAGACATAGTGCTTGAACCCCTGAGGGCGGCGGGGGAAAGAATAGCGGACGGGGAAAAGACCGCGGCGGCGCTGCTGGAGAAAGTGGGCCTCAAGGCCGACGCGCTGTGGCGGTATCCGCACGAGTTTTCCGGCGGGCAGAGGCAGAGGATCGCGATAGCCCGGGCCCTCGCCACCGGCCCGGGGATAATACTCGCCGACGAGCCCATCTCCAGCCTGGACATTTCGATACAGGCCCAGATAATGAACCTGCTTAACGAGCTGAAGAAGGAACTGGGCATTTCCTACATTTTCATTTCCCACGACCTGTCAGCCGTCCGCTACCTGTGCGATTTTGTAGCCGTGATGTACAGGGGCTGCGTGGTGGAATACGCCGCCGCGGCCGAGCTTTTCCGCGATACGCGCCATCCCTACACCAGGCTGCTGCTTTCCGCCGTGCCCGACCCCGACCCGTCCAGGAAAACCGTGCTGGCGGAAAGGCGGGAGGGGAGCGGCGGCAGCCCCGGGCCGCTGGCCTGCGTATTTTCAGACCGCTGCCCGCGCGCCGCGCAGGACTGCACTAAGAAACGCCCTCGGTACGCCGAAGCGGCCCCGGGCCACTTTGTCCGCTGCGCGCGGACGGGAGACAAAAGCAATTGATTTCTACGCCGGCGGCGCTCAGTGCTTAGAGTAGAACCCGGCCGGGGATATTGAATATAATGATATCAGAACTAACGGATCAAGGAATAAAATGAGACAACATTGGAGAAAAAAAGAAACTGGCGGGGCTTCCGGCGAGCACGAGGCCATAGTCGAAGGCGTGATACAGCACAAAGGCACCTTCGCTTTCCTGCTCTCGGAGAAAGAGGGAGTGGGCGACGTATTCATCCGCGGCCGTGGGCTGGACCTGGCGATGGACGGGGACCGCGTGCAGGCGCGCGTGCGCCCGGAGAAGACCGGCCGCCTGGCCGGCGAGATCATCGCCGTAGTTAAGCGCGCCCGCACCTCGATGGTGGGCATCCTGAGGCGCGTACAGAATACCTGGGCGCTGTTCCCGGAAAAAGGCAACGCGCCGCCGGCCATCGTGAGCGGCTTCGCCCCCAATGTGACCCCGCTGGAAGGAGCCTTCGCCGTGATGGAGATCACGCGCTGGCCGACCCCCGAAGCGGGGGCCGCCGGCCTGGTGAACGAAATACTGGGCGACCCCGGCGACCTGCGCGCCCGCATAGATTCCATCCTGCGCGCCCGCGGCATAAACGAGAATTTCCCGAAGGAAGTGGTGGAGCAGGCCGAGGAATGCGGAGCCCGGCTGGAACCGGCGCAGTGGCAGGGAAGGGAAGAGCTGTTCGACCTGCCCATCTGCACTATAGACGGGGCCGACGCCAAGGACTTTGACGACGCCGTCTCGCTTGAGGACCTGGGAGGCGGGATGCTGCGCCTGGGCGTGCACATAGCCGACGTGGCCCATTACGTGAAGCCGGGCACCGCTTTGAACGGCGAAGCCTACAAGCGGGCCACCAGCGTTTACCTGCCCGACCGCGTGGTGCCCATGCTGCCGCCGGCGCTCTCGGACAATCTCTGCAGCCTGGTGCCGCGCCAGGAGCGGCTGACCATGTCGGCTTTCATGGACATAAATGCCGCCGGCAAAGTTATCAAGCGGCGCCTGGCGGAGACGGTGATCCGCTCGTGGCGCCGCTTCACCTACGAGGAGATCCAGACGCTCCTCGAAGGCGGCAAGGTGCCGGACGTGCACAAGTCCATCGGCGAGGCGGTCAAGCGCATGGGCGCCCTTACCGACGTGCTTTATAAGCGGCGCGTAGCCCGCGGCGCCCTGGACTTCAACCTGCCGGAATACAAGATCAACGCCGACCCGCACGGCAGGCCGCTGGGCGTGAGCCTCAGGCCGCGGCTTAAAAGCCACCGCCTGATAGAGGAGTTCATGCTGCTCGCCAACGAGGCGGTGGCAACTGAACTCTTCAGCGCCAAAATGCCTTTCCTGCACCGCAGGCACGACTCGCCGGACCCGCTGAAGCTGAAGGCGCTTTCGGCCGCGCTCGGCGAGCTGGGGCTGACCGCCGGGCATATCGAAGGGGCCAACGCGCCGAAGGGCCTGCAGGACGTGCTGCGCCAGGCGGCTAACCACCCCCTGTCCAACCTCATAAATTCGCTGATGGTGCGCAGCATGCGCCAGGCGGTTTATTCGCCGGAATCGTCCGGGCATTTCGGCATAGCGACGCGGTTCTATTCGCACTTCACTTCGCCCATACGCCGCTACCCCGACCTGATGACGCACCGCGCGGTGAAGGCGCTGCTCCTCGGCAAGAAGGAGAACCACGAGGCGCTGCCGCTGGATAAAGCCGGGGTGCACTGCTCGGAGCGCGAGCGGGCGGCCGCGGACGCCGAACACAAATCAGTGGACATCATGCGCGCGGAGATGATGAAGGAACTTGTAGGTTCCATCATGGACGGCGCGGTTACCACGGTTATAGACAGCGGGGCTTTCATAATGCTCGGGGACACCGGGGCGGAGGGCCTGCTGCGCGTGAACGGCTTGAAGCCCGGCGCCAAGGTGAAAGTGATGATAGCGGCGGTAGATACGGCGGAGGGCAAGATAGACCTGTCGCTGGAGGGGCCGCCGCCACAGGGCGGACAGGCACAGCAGCAGCGCGGCGGGCCGGCCCGCCAGCCCCGCGGCGGACAGCCTTCGCAGCGCCCCCCGTTAAACTTCTCCCGCATCACGTTCGGAAAAAGGAAAGAAAAAGGGAAAGGCAAGGGAAGGGGAAAAGGAAGGGGCAGGGGAAGGTAAAAGACTAACATGTCAAACCACAGGTTCTTCCAGGTAAGCCCCGGCGGCGAGCTGCAGCCGAAACAGTCGGCCGAAGAGGCCCTCGGGATCCCGCCCGGAGGCGGCTACGCCTGGCTGGACTTCAGGAGCCCCTCGCGGGAGGACCTTACACCTCTCGTCGGGCTGCTCGGGATCCACCAGTTGTCCGTCGACGACTGCCTGGATGAAAATCACATTCCCAAGATCGACAACTTCGGGAAGAGCACCTTCCTGCTGATCAATTCTTACTCGCACCGGGACGGCGTCCTCGCTGCCGGCGAGATAGATTTCATCATAGGCGCGAATTTCCTTGTGACGGCCGGGGGAAGAGGCAAAACCGCGCACTGGGAAGACCGGGATATTGAAAGGGTTTTAAGGCTGGACCGGGCAAACCTGGGGCAGGGTCCGGATTTCCTGCTGCATGCCCTGGTGAATCACGTCATAGACGGAAAGCACAACGCCATCAACTCGCTTGAATCCGAAGTGGACGAGGCTGAGGAAAGCATTGTAAAAGATCTCTCCAATTTCCGCATGTCCCGGCTGGTACACCTCAGGAAGAATATACTGGTCATGAGGAAAAGCCTTTTCCATGAAAGGGAGGTCCTCATCAAGCTCTGCCGGCGGGATTCCCCCTTCGTGGGCGAGAAGGCCATCTACCATTTCAGGGATCTCTACGACCATCTCACGAAATATTATGAAGAGGCGGAGATCTACAGGGAAGTGATCTTGAGCCTGACGGAGATGTACCTTTCGATGGTGAACAACCACATGAGCCAG
>JAUSCK010000252.1 GCA_030651035.1 Elusimicrobiota bacterium | reverse complement strand
TCATGTCCGACCGCTGCTTGCGTTCCTCGCGCAGTTCCTCTCTGACATGGTCCAGATTCGTCTTGTGCTGATTTTTCTCCGTATTCCAGGCTTCCCCGCGCTTGCTCAACTCCGCTTCCAGGGAGGCTATCGTATCTTGTTGGGCCGCACACTTCTCGCGCTCCTTGTTTAATGCCTCTTGATCGGCCTTTAGTAAGGAGAAGCTTTCAATGAGTTTGTTTTTCTCCGTATTCCAGGCTTCCCCGCGCTTGCTCAACTCCGCTTCCAGGGAGGCCAGCGTCTCTTGCTGGACCGCACACTTCTCGCGTTCCTTGAGCAATGCCGCTTTATCGGCTTTGAGTATGGAGACAGTTTTAATGAGTTCTTTTTTTTCCGTATCCCAGGCTTCCCCGCGCTTCTTCAATTCCGTCTGCAGCGATGTTACTTCCGCTTCGCGCATCAATTGGGCTTCATTAAGACTGTTGCGCTCATTTTCAAGCTTAGCGGCCAGTTCCCGCAGGCGCTCGCGCGCCGCTTCGGGAAGGGAATCCTGCATCTCATTCTGATCTTTTTTATCAGTAGTCATATCCTCTTCTCCTTAAGGGATTTGACCGGCTGGAAATTTAAAAAAAAGTTATGCTCCGCGTTCCGGGCCAGGAAAGCGGACAGCCTTTCGGCCTCCAGGGTGCGGCGCCTGAGGGCCAGGCTCTGCCGGCGCTGCTGGTCCGTTTCAACGCGCTCCGGGCGGTCCCGGCGCGCCAGCGCTTCCTCTACCGCGAAGATAAGCCGGTCCAGCGCCAGGGGCGGCTGGAGGATAGCCTCAAACTGGCGGCGCGCCGCCTGCTGTCCGGATAAAAAACTGTCCAGCGCCTCTCCTTCCAGGGCCGTCACGCCCAGCACGCCCGGGCCGGGCAGCGCTTTCCTTATGGCCTCCGGCAGCGGCGCGGCCGAAGCCGGACCTATTTCCACACAGACAAGGTCGAAGGCGGGGGGCTCAGCGGCCGCAAAAGCCGCCAGGTCCCGCGCCGCGGTTACGGCGTAGCCCCACACGCGCAGGTCCTCGAAGGCGCGGTTAAACTCCCGCGAGCCTTCAATTACCAGCAGCCTCACTGTGTTTTCCTGTGCCGTCCGCTCAGTCATTGCGTCCTCCCTGCACTTACACCGTAGGCAACAAACCTGCCAATGGTTATTTTTCCGCCGTACTCCCAATTTCCCCGCCGCCCTGCTTCCCCGGGCTGGCGCCTTTGTTGCACCAGTTACGGCTATGGCAATTACTTAAAGCGGGAGGAGGAGGGACCATGCAGAAGTCTGGTTTTTGCATAGCAACCGGGAAGTGCGTAGCGAACGCGTACCGCGGAGCCGCCGAAGGCGCCGCAAAGATCGGAACTTTTCTGGCCAAAGCCGTCCGCGCCGCCATGGAGAATTTCAATGGCCGCAGCAACCAGCCAGCGGAAGACGGCCTGCCGGCTGAACGACCCCCGGCTCCGGAAAAAAGCCCCGGGCAGGTGGCGGCGGTCTTCACTAACGCCATGCGCCAGTTCCAGGACCCGGACCCGGTCGTGCGCGCCGCGGCCATGCGCGTCTTCGAGCGGCTGGGAAAAGCCGAGTCCGTAGCGCAGGCTACGGCGCTGCTCGCGGACCCCGACCCCGCCGTAATCGCCCAAGCGCGGGAAGTGCTGCGCGCGCTGAACCCCGAAACGGGCCAGGGCCCCGGGCCGGAGACCCCGCAGTAATATAGGTATCTTAAAGTGAGTTTACTTAATGCCACGGGCGGAAGCAACAACAAGCTGTTACTTTTGGCTACAAGTTGTTACCGGGGCAGCAGCGCGGCGGAAAGGCCATCAGGCCGCAGCAGTAGAAAAACTCAATGGGGGGGGGAAACTATAAGAGCATAGCCGTGGCGCGTGGTCTGGATCGTAACATGTCTCAGGTTCTTAAAGTCCCGGCGCAGCCTGGCGATAGTGACATCCACCACTTTGGGGTCGCGGGTCTCGTCCCAGATATCCAGCAGGAGTTTCTCGCGGCTGACCGGGCCGTCGCTGCGCATAAGAGCGCAGAGCAGGAAGAAGCGCTGCGGGGCCAGCTGGGGAAACGACTTGTTTCCGAACATAAATTGCCGGGTCTTAAGGTCCACGATTAGGTGCCCTTTGCGCAGGACCTGGCCGTGAGGATTCAGCGTCAGAAGCAGGTCCTGCCCGGAAGAATGAATGGTTCTGCGTATCCTTTGCAGAAGGGCTTCGGTCCCCTCATCCTTGCAGAAGGCCGGCTCTGTGCGCAGACCGGCGGCGACGACATCCAGCACGTTGGGCAGCATGTCCATCCCGGTTATCATAATAATGGGTATAACGGAGGTTTTGGGATTATGCCGCAGGGCGTTGTGGATATGTATCCCGTCGGTATCCGGCAGTTTCATATCCAGCAGTATCAGACTCGGCTGGCGGGACTCCGCAAGAATCAATCCGGCGCTGCCGGTGGAGGCGGACAGGGTCGCGAAACCCTCCCTTCCGAGCCGCTCTAATAGCATGTCAGAATATTCGGTGTCGTCTTCAATCAGCAGGATGCGATGTGTTTCAGTTGTCATCAGTGATGTATCAGTCAACCCGCCCGCTGCTAAAGAGGATATTGTGGAAATTATTTCTTATAAACCCGGATTCCAGGAGTTGCCTCCCCGACAGTTGTCTATTATCCTAAACCGGCTTTTCCGAACAGTTTTTCCTTGCGGCGCCGTATTTGTTCCGCAAGCTTGCCTCGTTGTTCCATGTCCGCGGCGGGGAGCGCGTCGCCAGCCGGCGCTTCTCCGGCCTTTTCCTTCAGGGTCTCCAGCAAGCCGCCGAGTTTAGAGCGGATCTCCTCTCCCGCCCTGGGCGCGAACAGGATGGCGAGGGCCGCGCCCGTCAGCCCGCCCGCGATAAACGCGGCAAGCAGCATGGTGTATCTGTTTTTATTTTCGGTCATAGGATTTCTAGAGTCTACTATATTTAAACACCTTGTTTTTTGTCAAATTTTGCCCTGCCCGCTTCGGGCGCGGATTTTTACACGGGCGCAATGTTTTACATGCAGAGCAAGGGCTGCCGGCCGCGGAAGGCCGTTTCCTCAGACCATAACGTCCAGGCGCTCGTCGTAAAACGCGGGATAAGATGACACGGGCACGTCGTGGAAACGCTGTCCTGGCGCATTCCTGCGCGAATTTAAGGGCGGTAAAGGGGGGTCATTTAGGGCGGGAAAGCGTCTCTAGGAGCCGCCAGCGGCGGTTGTATGGGGGCGTAAACTTGGAGAGCTGATTCCTTAAGCGAGTTTTCTATCCAGTTGCTTCCCGAACCCCGCTTATGGTCGAGAAGGACCTGACCTATTACCGTATTCGGTTTTATTATTTCAGAAAGGTTAGAAAACCGATTATTCCTATAAGCCCCATCAATCCAAAATATCCGTATATACTATATTTCCCTTCGGCGCTCTTTTTACCGAAGCCGAAAAAACCGAAAAAGCCGAAGAAACCATAACAGCCGCTGGCATCAGGTACAAAACCAAGAAAACCCAAGAATCCAAGATACCCGAAATGATATCGTTCCATATACCGCCCTCCTGCGATTTTTTAAGATCAGAAACAAGGTTCCTGCCGGCCTGATACTTGCCGGAGCTTATTCTCCAGCATTCTGCGAATACCCCGGCACTGCTCTCCTACTTCAATTGTAACAAAAGTTACATATGTCCGGTAGAAGGCATATGGCCCATGCGCCCCCCTGTTTTCCTACGAAGTCCTAAGCAGCCCGCGCAACCCCCCAGCTGCGTGGCTATATATTTTTAAAACCCTATTTCCATCGCTCCGTCTTCAGGTGTTCTTGGTAGTCGTCCGTTTTTCCCCAAGCACCTGAAAATTACGCGATTCGGAAGTAAACACCTGGCCGTCTTTGGCCCAGGCCTTAGCCTCAGCCTGATATCGCCCGCTTTTATAGCCTGACCAGTCATACCACCAGTAGCCTACCGAATGCCGGCAGGATTGCCCGCGTGCCTTATTGATCGAAATTTCCACCCGCTCAATATCTCCGGATACCCCTACACGAAATGTGTAATGCGGCGCAGTAATCTTTTCTCCCTGTTGCGGGTGATCCAACACAACGCAGACCTCGGTGGTTTTCACCACATCCACAGTCTTATTTACTGCGGTTTTCTTTTTGGTTATTGACCACACCATTTTAGCTATTCCCATGTTATTGTGCCCCCTTAATGTCCGATAGTTTTAAACTTCCTAACTTCTCTGCTATTTTACATCTAATCAAACCGGCAAACTGTATAATTAAAAACTTCGGCTGGCCCTGCAAGGTCTTTTAACCGTTCTTCTAGCCAGACCTGTGTAAATTCAGATTTAAACTCAAGAATGTAAACCTGGTCTTTTTGATCCTGAATACTAAAAGTTCCCAGCTTTTTAATGGCTTCGAAAATATCCAGTTGCGTGGTTATAGCGGGTTTATTAACGAATTTGATGGATACGATGTAACAAGTCATATTCTGAGTTCCTATGCTCCCGCCTGGTTGGCGGGGCCGTCCAGCACCTCGCGCAGTCTAAGGGAAAGCGCTTTGATAGTAAATGGTTTGTAGATGAACGCAATACCCGGCTCAAGGACGCCGTGCTGCACTATGGCGTCGTCGGTATAACCGGACATATAAAGCGTCCTGTGCGCCAGTTTCCTGCGCGCCAATTCCAGGGCCAGCTCACGCCCGCTCATTCCCGACATAACAATATTCGTCAAAAGTAGATCTACCGGCTTGCCGTGGCGTTCAACCGCCTCCAGGGCCTCTTTGCCATTGGCGGCTACAATAACCTTATAACCGCTCATGCGCAGCAGCCGCTCGCCGAGGCGGCGCAAATTGTCCTCGTCTTCCACAAGCAGCACCGTTTCAGTGCCCTTAAGCACAACGCCCTGGTCTTTGTCTTTATCCCGGGCGATAAGACCGGCTTCGATATGCGGGAGGTATATTCTGAAAGTTGTGCCCCGGCCCGGCTCGCTTTCCACCTCTATCTCGCCGCCGCTCTGTTTTACGATGCCGAAAACCGTGGCAAGCCCCAAACCCGTGCCCTTGCTTTTATCTTTAGTAGTGAAGAAAGGTTCGAATAAATGTTCCTTAACCTCTTCGCTCATTCCTATGCCCGTATCGCTTATACTCAAACAGACCAGCGGCCCGCGCGGCAGTTCCGTATATTTAGAAAAGAAGTCTTTTCCGGGAGTTACAATCGCGGTCTCTAAAACCAGCGTCCCGCCCTTGGGCATGGCGTCGCGGGCGTTTACCGCCAGGTTGACTATTAATTGGTCCATCTGCCCCTGGTCTACTTTAACCTGGCAGCTGCGCGCCGCAAGCCTGGTTTTCAGCCTGATATCTTCGCCTATAAGCCGGGTCAGCATTTCCACCATACCGCCCACGGACGCGTTAAGGTTCACTATTTTCGGGGAAAGCATCTGCTTGCGGCTGAAGGCCAGCAACTGACTGGTGAGACTGGCCGCCCGGTCGGCGGCGGCCAGGATCTCTTTTACGTCCCCGCGCTTGGGGTCGTCCGCGGCCAGCTCTTTCATAAGGGACCCGCAGGTGATGGCCGTGAGTAGATTATTGAAATCGTGCGCCACCCCGCCGGCAAGCCGACCCACTGATTCCATCTTCTGGGACTGCCGCAGCTCCGCTTCCACCCTTTTATTGCGCTGCAGCAACGCCCACTCGCGAAGAACACGCTCAACAGTATGCGGCATATCGGCGAAGACTTCCGGTGATTTAACTACATAGTCTAAAGCGCCCGCCTTCATTACCTCTACCGCTATCTGCTGAGTCCCGAACGCGGTCATCACCAGGGCCGGGAATGGCGCGTCTTCCAGCGGATACGACAGCACCTCAACGCCGCGACCGTCCGGCAGGTTCAGATCGACCAGAGCAATATCAGGCGGATGCACGGCTACGCGCTCCCGGTATTCCCGCAGCGTGCCGACAGCGTGGATATCGACTGTCCCGCCGGCCTCGGCGAAGGCGCGGCGGATGGCCTCGATGTGACTTTTTTCATCATCCATGATCAGCAACTGCAGGCGTTCATTGCTCATTTTAATCTCCAGACCGGCACTAGCGCGGACGCTGGTTCCACGCCAGCCAGTAGTAACCGAAGGTTTTCATCAATTCGGCGAACTTCGTAAAATCCACAGGCTTGACCAGGTAACTGTTGGCGTGGCTTTCATAGGCTTTGGCAATATCCAACTCGGCCTCAGAGGTTGTCAGGATCACCACCGGGATATTGCTGAGGCTGGAATCCGCCTTAATGGTCTTAAGTACCGCCAGCCCGTCCACCCTGGGCATGCGCAGGTCCAGCAGAATGATGCCCGGCCGCGGCGACTTGGCCGGATCGCTGAAACCATTGCGCCGGTACAGGTAATCCAAAGCCGCCTGCCCGTCAGCAACACGTATTAACGTATTAGCCAGCAGAGAATCTTCGAAGTTCCGCCGCACTATTTCGGCATGCCCGTCATCGTCTTCTACCAGCAGGATCACGATCGGTTCGCCATTCATATCTTTTCTCCTTCTTTTGGTTCCTTATTGACCGCAGCGGGCAGTGTGAAATAAAAACATGCGCCCTGCCCCAGTCCCGCAGACTCCACCCAGATACGCCCGCCGTATAAGCCCACGATCCGTTGGACAACGGCCAGACCGATGCCTGTGCCTTCGGTCTTGGCATCCAGCTTCTCGAACAGCCCGAATATTTTTGTCTGGAAGCGGGGATCGATGCCGAGGCCGTTATCGCGCACGAAGAATACCTGCTCCGCCCCGCGCGTCTCGGCTCCGATCTCGATGCGCGGTTCTTTCTGTTCACCCATATACTTACAGGCGTTCTCTACCAAATTCTGCCAGATCTCGGCCAGCCGGAGCCGGTCGCCGTATAGCGTCACATTATTGTCAGCTACCCGCGTCCGTACACCGCGTTCGGTGATCCGCCCGGCCACCGCGGCCAGGGCTTCGTCCGCCATAGTTTTCAATGTGACACGCACCGGGGGGGAGATGACACGCCCGACCCTCGAAAGCGACAACAGATCATCCAGGAGCTGCACCATTTTATCGGCGGCTGCACGGATAAAGATTATGTCCTTTGCTATCCGCTCGGGTTTGGCGGACGCCATGTCCTGTTCCAGATAAGTAAGGAAGGTCCTGACCGTAACCACCGGGCTCTTCAGATCGTGCGAAGCAGTATAAAGAAAGCGTTCCTGTTCCGCATTCTTTTCCTGCAGCTCCAGCGAAATTTGGTGCAGCGCCGCTTCGATCTTCTTGCGTTCAGTGATGTCCTCTATACTCAGGAGGATGATGCGCTCTTTGCCCGACTCCCGTTGTATCTGCCGGGCGTTCAGGAGCATGATGCGGCGGCCAATGTCGGCGAAATCGTGTTCAACCTCGTAGTTGTCGAAGGTCGCCTTTTGGGGAAGGATGGTCTCCAGCAGTTCCCGGAGCTTGGGGATATCCCACTGTTTATTGCCCAGGTCGTAAATAAGTTGGCCCACGGTCTCTTTTGGGTTAACCT
>JAUSCK010000243.1 GCA_030651035.1 Elusimicrobiota bacterium | reverse complement strand
TGGGTATTCCGCTCAAACCAAACCACTGTTCCGACACAAACCATACCAGCGTTCCACTGCAAACCAGCCCTGTCGGAGCGAAGCGACGCTCGGGTAGTTTAAACTCTATCTGTTTTTCCTCCTCTCCTGCAACCTCCTCATCTCATATCCCGCTTAGTGCGTTACCGCATGGAATCCCCACGCAGGGGTATCTTGTAGGCGTGGTGCAGTAGCCGGTCGCAGATGGCGTCCGCGATGGTGGCATCCCCTATGCTCTGGTGCCATTCCTTGACTGGGCACTGGCTGGTGATGACCGTGGCACCACTGCCGCAGCGGTCTTCGATAACCTCAAGGAAGTCCATTCGCGCCGTGTCTGAAAGCGGCGCTATCAGGAAGTCGTCCACTATAAGCAGCCGGGCGCGGCTGAACTTCTCCATCAGCCGCAGATGCGATCCGTCCGCACGCGCGGTTTCCAACTGTTCGAACAGCCTGGCCGCCCGCGTGTAAGTGACCGTATTGCCGCAGCGCGCCGCGAAGTTCCCCAGCGCGCAGGCGATGTAGCTCTTCCCCACGCCGGTAGGGCCGGTCAGAATCACGTTCCTGTTGGCTTCCAGCCACCCCGTGTTGCCCAGCTCCAGCATCACCTGCTTGTTCAGGCCGCGCGGATGGCGGTAGTTTATGTCTTCCAGCGCCGCCGCCTGTTTAAGCCGGGCGGTCTTTAACAGCCGCTTAAGCCTCCTGTTATCCCGGTAGGTCTTCTCGTCGGCAGCAAGCAGGCCCACGAACTCCGCGTGCGTTAACTCCGCCTGCCTGGCGTCGCCAAGCCGCCCGGGCAGGCTGGCCGCCATACCGAATAATTTCAGCCCGTTCAATGTTCCTATCGTCATTTCATCCAGCATTGTGTCTCCTTTTAACTGCTGTAATATTGCCCGCCACGGATGTTTTCGTGGAATGGCAAAACGCTTTGCGCCGGCAGCTTTACGTACCGCTGCCGGTCAAGCCCCGTCGTTAAAATGGACCGCACGCTGTGGAACGTGCAGGCGTTGAAGTGCACCGCGCGCCCGGCCGCCGCCTCCAGCCGCGCTGACCCATATGATTTCCCCAGTCGTAAAACGCCCAGGCATGCCCGGTAGCCCTGCTCCGGGTGGGCTTTGCCCGCCATTATCCGGTTCACCAGCTCCGCCGTGAACGGCCCCGTTTTGCCCGCCCACTCTATTATCCGCGTCGGCGTCCACTCCAGGTGCTTCTGGTGCTCCGGCGGCATATGCTCCGTCTTTGTAGTGTAACTGTGCGCAGCACGGCTGCGCGCGTGCGCCGCCATCAGCTCGCCCTTGCGCAACACCTCAACCGTGCCGGCCGTCAGCCGCACGTCCACTTCCTCGCGGATCAGCCGGAACGGCACGCTGTAATAGCGTGATTCGATTTCAATGTGATAGTCCACGTTCACACGGGCTTTCTTCCACTCCGCGTATTCGTAGGGCTGGTTGTTAAGCGCCTGCGCCGCCGGGTGGTCCAACGTCTCAAACAGCTCGTGCCGACTTTTCTTCAGCTTGCGCAGCGGCCGGTTATTCAGCGCCTCAAGCAGCTCCCGGACGGCGGCGTTAAGCTCCGGCAGGCTGTAAAACGTCCGGTGCCGCAGCTTCGCCAGTATCCAGCGTTTCGCTATCAGTACTCCAGTCTCCACTTTCGGTTTGTCGCGCGGGTGGTTGGGCCGCGCCGGTATTACCGCGCAGCCGTAATGCTCCGCCAACTCGGCGTAGGTAACGTTTATTTCCGGCTCGTAATACGAGGCTTTATTGACCGCGCTTTTAAGATTGTCCGGCACCACCACACGCGGTACGCACCCGAAATGCTCGAACGCCCGCCGGTGCGAAGCGCACCAGCTCGCAAGATCCTGGCTTAGCGCCGCTTCCGCGTAAGTGTAATTGGAGGCGCCCCATACCGCCACGAATAAATGCGTCGGCACGGGTTCGCCGGTGGCTTTGTCCCAGATCTCAAGGCCGTCGCCATAGTCCACAAATACTTTCTCGCCGGCTTTGTGGTCCTGGCGCATACAATAATCGCGCTTGCCCAGCCATCCCCGATACAACTCGCAGTACCTGGAATACTGGTATCCGTCCGGCGTTTGTTCTTTGTATTCGCACCATAACTGGTCCAGTGTCAGGTTGAAACGCTTATGGGCAATCAGTTCGCTATGGATGTAAACGAAGTCGGGCAGGGGCCGCGGAATCTTTTCCGCGAGGGCCAGCGGGAACAGCTTGAGCTCCAGGGCGGCCTCGCTCAGGTCCGCTGGCAGGGGCCAGCTTAGCCCGGCCTGGGCGGCGCGCCACAGATATTCAATAACCGTGCTCCGGCCTATACCGCAGGATCTGGCTATCGCCCGCTGGCTAAAGCCAAAGTCGTTGTGTAACCGCAGGACTTCTTTTATTTTGCGCATGAGTAACCTCGTGTTGGGCATGGAATCTCCTTTTAGGGTAGATTCCATCAAACATTGTTACCCGGCGCCGCTTCAACAGGGATCAGCTGCTATACCCCAAAACAGGGG
>JAUSCK010000172.1 GCA_030651035.1 Elusimicrobiota bacterium | reverse complement strand
AGCGGGTCCCAGTAGACCGTGCCGGACTGATTTATATGCCAGGCGCCGATCATGTAGCCTTTTATATATTCCGGGTGGGTGTAGGTGGCGGTGGACCAGGTGCAGTTCATGGCCGTATCCGTCCAGGGGTTGCCGGCAAAGTCTTTCGGCGGGGCGGGGCGGGTTATCACCCTGTAGAACTGGCTGTAGGCGAAAGGGTTCTGGGCGTTCGCCGGGGTCTGTTCCCCGTCGCCGTTGAAGGCGCCTATCCGCAGGTCGTACTTGGTGTTGTTTGTCAGCCCGGCCACGGTCTGCGGCGGCGCGCCCGTTGTCTTGGACGACACGGCCAAAGTGAAGCCGGCCGTGGTGGAATAGTCTATCAAGTACTGGCTGGCTATGCCCGGGCGCCAGTCGCCGGAGAAGATCGCGGTGGATGCGCCATAGACCGGCCAGTGGAGAGAGACCGACTCCTCCTCGACGTGTGCTATCCAATCGGGGTCCGGGTCAAGCCATACCGCGGTGGTGGTCGCGGGGGCCGTGGCGTAGGTGTACTTCTGCCGGACCGGGCCCTTTTCGCTCTCCAGGAAGCCCGCGGCCGTGAGCCAGTGCGTGTGGCGCGAGTTCGCCACCGGTGCGGCGCTGTCCACGTATACCTCGGTCCAGTAGCTGGTGTTCGGCCCCAGGGTCGTCAGAATCTCGCCCGGGTCGCGTTCGGCAGGGACCGAATCTTCTGGCGTGAGGGTGGAATGATACACGTTGAACCCCGTGATGCCGGTCCCCGCGAACATATCCTTATCCCAGCGCCATTGGATGGAATAGGAGGAGATGGCCACGGCCGTTAAGCTTTGCGGCGTCAGGGGCGGGGTGGTGAAGGTCCTGGTGGCGCTGTAAATGCCGGGGGTCAGCTCGTCGTCGCCGTTCACGGCGCCCATCCTGATCATGTAATGCTGGTTGCTGAGCACCGGGAAGGTCTCCCACGGCACGAAGAAGGTCCTGTTGCGGACATAGGTCGTCCCGCCGTTGGTGGAGCATTCCACCGCGTAAGCGCTGGCGTGCACCGGGTTGGGAAACCAGTAAGCGGGCGGTATCTCGGCGTAAGCGCTGGTGGAGATGATGGTGTCGGTGCGCCTGGCCCAGGGGAGGGCGAGGGAATTGACCGTCGGGGCGGCCGTGGGAGCGTCCGAGGAGATGGCTATTTCGGCCGGAGGCACGGCGTAAGTGAATTTCTGCATGTGCTGCGAATCGCCGCCCTCGTCGGCGCCTTGGTAAGCGGTTATCCAGCGGGTGTACGCCGTATCGGCGCCAAGCCCGGCGTCTATGTATAAAGCGGTGGATGAACTTAAGGCTATCTTTACGGCGGTGCTGGATGAATACAGGTAAAAACCGTCTATGCTGGTGTATGAGCCGGTGGACCAGTACCACTTTATACTGGTGGTGGAAAGGGCGGTGGCGCTCAGGTCGGAGACTACGGCGGACACGGGGCTTGAAAGGCGGAGATTCCTTTGAGAGGCTTTGTTGACCCTGGGGCCCGCGGCGGCGTTCCACGGGAAAAGCAGCAGTAGCGGCAGCAAAAGGGAAAGGGAATTGAATTTTTTTAGCGGCATTCTGTATACCTCAGCGGAATATAGCGGAAATTTAATAAGCCCCCGGCAGAACCGGGATAAAACCGGCCATATACGATATAGGAAATTATTGTAGCACTTTAAAAATCTGTTTGTGTATATAAAGGCGTCTTTACAGTTATATAAGACCCATGCCGCAGGGCCCAAGTGCCTACGTTCCGGGCCCGGGCAGGCCTAGGTACTGCTAGGTACTAAAACTTTTCAGGCTGGGTACTTGGCCACTTATCAGAACCGGCGGGCCGGGGTAAACTCTATATATGGGATCAACTAAAAGCCTTGTATCTGTTTCAGCGGTCCTCCTCTCGTTCGCGCTCCTCCCCGTAAAAGCTTCCGCCTATAACAATGACGGCGGATTTGCCGATTCTCTTTCCCAGAGCGTCAGCAGCCTGAACGAGCAATCCAAGTCGCAGAGGACCCCGACCGTCTCCACCGGCAGCTCTATCTCGAACGAACTCAGTCATTTCTGGGAAGACCTGAAGAAAGACACTTTTGACGATATCTGCAAGAACGCCGAGCTCGAGCTCAACAAGGAGGGCAAGCTGGCCAACATTGCGGGCCTGGGCGCCGAATTCAAGCGCTACATGAAGAAATTCCCGAACGAAAAGATCGCCCTTATCGATGAAGTGAAGGTCAGCCTCTCGGCCGCCCTCGGCAACGATACGCTCCACCTTCCGGATATGGGCGGCCTGGGCGTCAGCCTGACCGGCCTGCTGGAAGGCAAGTCGCAGGTGGTGCGCCCGCTGGAGGGCGACCGCTACTGCAGAGAACTCGATACCCTTGTAAAGCTTTACCAGGTTAAAACCGTGCTGCCCCTGAAGGCCAGCCGCATAGTCGAGATGAAGAAAGGCGAAATCTGGAAACTTCCCCTTATCCTGCGCATGGGCTTCGGCGCGAGCATAGGCACCACCATAAATGAAGTGTTGAACATCTCCCTCTCCGCCGGCAAGAGCAAGGAAAGCAGGCCCTCGGTCACCCTTTACCGCATGGACGACAACAACCTCCGCCTGCGCCTGCGCATAGACCGCGTGGAAGTGCGCAGCGTGGGCGTTTCAGCGTCCACCCTGGAGATCCCGATGGCTGATATAGGCCTGTGGAACGCGGAAAACGCCCTGGCCAACCTGATCAACAAGACCTGGGCCAAAGAAATAAACAAGTACATCGCCCTCAAGCTCTCCTTCGGCCACTCCCGCTTTACCGGCAAGAAGCTCCTGCTGGAATTCGTGCTCAACCCCAACAACCCGGAGCAGATGGCCGGTCTCGAGAAGTTCCTGATCGGCGACTTCGGCATAGTGAAGCGCTTCATCGAGATGGGCCTGCGCTTCAACAACTTCTCCGAAGACGATGAGAGCCTCAGCGGCCTTGGCGAAATAGAAGGCGTCGCCAGCCAGGCCGGGCAGGCCGTGGACTCTGAGTCGAGCTACGCGGGCAGCAATATCTACCACGGCCAATCCAACGGCCTGCACCTGCAGCTCCCCATCGCGCACACCCGCGACAACAGCTGGTCTTCGTCCTATAACCGCTACCAGTCGCTGGACAGGGAAGGCCAGGCCCTGCACGTGCAGCAGCATTCCCGCGTGACCAGCGGCAGCAGCATGAACATCCCCTTCGTCGGCACTACTATGAAGTACGATTCCCAGCGGAACATCTATGTCGTAAATAAAGAGGACATCGCCGGGGCGGTCACCAGGCCGGTCCTGATGTACCAGCAGTACGAGGGCTTCGTGAAGCAGGGCGACGGCACGGCCCGCTATATGCTGGAGAAGGCCAACAGCGTGCTGCGCTACGTCGGCATGAACGGGGACGGCACCGACGCGGGCAACGTGCTGCCTTCCGCGGAGATCTTCCCGCCGCTTCCCTTCGACCCGGACGCCGAACCCGACGCCCCCCAGCCCGCCAAGTTCTACAAGTCGGCCGTGATGGGCTTCAAGCTGCTGATCAGCGACCGCGGCGTGGAGGATATTATCTTCGCCCCGGCCCAGGCCATTATGAAAGCCTATATGAACGTGATGCGCGAGGTGGAGTCCGTCATCATAGAAAAGGTCATGGACCTCTTCACTATAAACAAGGAAGGCAAAGTGGTTTATGATTCCAAAGAGGTTTCGAAGCGCTTCGGTGCGAGTTTTTCAAGCGGCCCCGAAAACGGGACCAACCCGCTGGATATCGTGCGCACGCTGGCCTATACCGCCACGCAGATAATAAGCGACATCGCCTCGGTTAAGGACGCCCCGACCTGGAAAGAGCAGTCAACGCGCCTTTCCAAAGTGGCGGCCGGCGGTTCCAGGAGCAACCTCAAGTACGAGGATTTTCTCAAGGTAGTGGTGCAGCTGGTCAAGCCGGGCGACGTCTCGGCCGAAGTTTACGTCCACACCGACAAGCGCGTGAAGGGCGAGGCCGACGTGACCCAGACCTACCAGTTCTTCAATACCCGCGACAACAGCTTCGACAACACTATCGCGGAAGTGACCCAGGCGCGCGAGCGCTTCGCGGAGCCCTCGCTGCTGACCGACTGACGGCCATAGCTGCAGAAAAAGCGCCCTCCGGCTGAACCGGGGGGCGTTTTTTTATCGGACCCGGGCCGGCGGGGCTTAAGGGCCTATGTTTTGGGCCCGGTCGGGCCTATCGGGGGTAGGTATTAAAACTTCCATATGGTGGGTACTTGGCCTCTTATGAAAACCCGCCGTTTACGCTAAACTATTAGTAATGAAAACCAATAAAACCGCCTCCAATACAAAGTTCGCCGTAGTGTTCTTCTCGCTGGTCTGCGCCCTGCAGACGCCCGCCCGCTCAGCCGAATTCTCCTCTTACTTCGAAGGCGCCAACCAAGGCTCCATGGCCGACCTTGTAGGCGGCCTGCGCTCAGAGGGCGCCAAGATCCCGGATCCCAAGAACCCTATGCCCCAGCCCACCCAGCCCGCTGCCGGCAACAACGAACTCCTCCATTTCTGGGAAGACCTCAAGAGCGACGTTTTCGACGACATCTGTAAGGGCGTGGAGATCCCGCTGGACGCCGGCTTCGACATTGCCGATATTGTGGGCGTGGAAGGCAAGTTCAAGCGCTATATGAAACAGTACCCCGACAACAAGATCGCCGTTATAGACGAGGTCGGTGTTAAGCTGGACGCCTCCCATACCTTTACCGACATCTTCAGCGTAGGCGGCAGCAACTTCAATATCGGCTTTACCGGCGGCCTCGAAGGCAAGTCGGTGGTGGTGCGCAAGACCGAAGAGACCAAGTACTGCAAGAACCTGCTGAAACTGGCCGACCTGCGCAAAATAAAGACCATTCTCCCCGTTAACGAGAAGCGCATCAGCGGGATGGCCGTCAACGAGATCTGGAAGTTCCCCGCCCGCCTGCACATGGGCGTCAGCGGCGGCATCGGCTACCCCGTGCAGCCCTGGCTCTCCGTGGGCTTCTCGCTGGGCACCTCCAAGGAGCTGAAGCCCTCCGTCACCCTCTTCAAGATGGACGAGAACAAGCTGCGCCTGCGCATCCGCCTGGACCGCATCACCGTCAAGAGCGCCGGCGCCTCCGTCGGCACCTCCTTCGACGCGGGCATGATAGGCCTGCCCGAGGCCGAGAACTTCCTGGTGAAGGAGATCAATAAGAACCTGGTGAAGGAATTTAACAAGTACATCGCGCTGAGGTTCGGCCTCTCCCACAGCCGCGTCAAAGGCAAGAAGCTGCTTCTCGAGTTCATCATAGACCCCAAGAACCCCGAGCAGGTTTCCAAGCTTGTCGACTTCCTCAAGGGCGACCTGAGCATCATAAAGCGCCTGATAGAGATGGGCGTACGCTTCAACGACTTCACCGACATAGACGACAACGCCGCCGGCCAGGCCGCGATGCAGCAGGTGGATGAAGTGGCGGAGCAGGGCCTCGGGCTCAACTCCACCTTCGCCGGCGCCAACCACTTCAACGGCACCTCCAACGGCACGAACATCGTGCTGCCGATAGTGATGCACCGCGAATCCAGCAGCGGCCAGCGCTACGACCGCTACCAGACCACCGACAGCGACCAGGTACTGCACGTGAATAACGCGTCCAGGAGCACCTCGGTCAGCAACATCAACCTCCCCTTCTTCGGCAAGATCTTCAAGCACAACACCAACCAGAACTTCTACGTGGTCAACTACGAGGATAAGGAAGGCGCGGTTTCCGACGGGGCGGTGGTTTACCAGCGCTACGAGGGCTACATAAAGCGCGACGAGCGCGACGCCCGCGGCATGGTGGAGAATATGAACGAGGTCCTTAAGTACGCCGGCACCCAGGGCGACGGGACCAACAGCGAGTTCATCATAGACGTCGACGCCCTGTTCCCCAGGCTGGCGGCGGAGGAGCTGAACCCCTCCGGCACCGACAGCGACGGCAACCCGGTGGTGAACTCCAAGAGCTACAAGTCGGCCCTGATGTCCTTCTCGCTGGTCTTCACCAAGGAAGCCGTGCGGGCTATCATAGCCGCCCCCGCGGTCACCATAATGAAGGCCGTCCTCAACGTGATGGAAGGCCTGGACCGCGAGATAATCAGCAAAGTGCAGCACCTTTTCAGGTTTGGCGACAACGGCAAGATGGACTACGACTGGAAGGCCGCGCGCAAGATCCTGGCCTCCTACGAGCGGACCGGCGGCGACAACTCCTTCGATCCCCTCAGCGTCGTTAATTCCTTCTGCACTAACGTGGCCGCCGTAGTCTCCGACATCGCCAGCGTGCGCGATACCGCGGACCAGAAGGCCAAGTCCGAGCGCCTCTCAAAGGTGCTGGCCGGCAAGGGCAAGAGCCGCCTGGGCTACGAAGGGATGATGCAGATCATGATACAGCTGGTGGACGTGAAGGATATCTACGCCAGCCTCAATATACAGACCGACAAGCGCATAAAAGGCGAAGAGAACGTGGCCAGCACCTTCAACGTCTACAACGAGAACCTGCAGGCCGGCTACAGTTCGCAGCTGGCCGGCGCCAACGCCCTGCGCGACCGCTTCGCGGACCCCTCGACACTGAGCGACTGACCTCGGCAACAGCGGCAAAAAACACCCCCCGGCAAAACCGGGGGGTGTTTTTTCGCCCGCTGGACGGGGCAGTCTGTCAGACGGTCGGGACCGTAAAGATAAATGTGGCGCCCTTCTGCCATTCGCTTTCAACCCAGATGCGGCCGCCGTGCGCCTCTACCAGGAGCTTGCATATGGTCAGCCCCAGCCCGGTGCCGCGTTTGCGCGCGTCTTTCTTTGTTTCCTCAACCTGGAAGAATTTGGTGAACATGGAGCGGATCTTGTCGGCGGGGATGCCGGGGCCCGTGTCCGCGACGCTGATCCGCAGCGTAGAGGGCCCGTCCTGCGCCGCCCGCAGGGTCACCGAACCGCCGGACGGAGTCAGGGTAAGGGCGTTCGTCACCAGGTTCGTCATCACCCGCTGTATCTGTTCCGCGTCTATCTTCGCCTGCGGCAGGCCGTCCGGCACGTCGAGCAGCAGGCTCAGCTGGTACTTGGCGGCCAGAACGGCCAGCATGTTATGGACATCGGTGGCGATCAGCTTGATGTCGGCCGGCTTGAGGTTGAGGGTAAGCTTCTCGGCCTCGAGCTTGGAGATATCCAGGATGGTGTTTACGAGGCTCCCGAGCTGCGCCGCGCTCTTGAGGACGATCGCCAGCTGTTTCTGCTGCTTTTCCGTGACCGGTCCCGATACCCCGTCCATGACAAAACGGGTATAGCCCGTGATGCACTGGAGCGGGCTCCGCAGGTCGTGCGAGACGGAGGCGATGAAGTCGTCCTTGCGCTGGTCCAGGGTCGCCAGCCGCTCGGCCACCCGGTTGAAGTATTCGGTGAAGAAGCTCAGCTCGTCGGTGCTCGGCGGGATGCGGACCGCGAAATTGCCTTCCTCGATCTGGACTGCGGCCGCCCTCAGGACCAGCAGGCGCCGCCCTATCCGGTCCGCGAAAAGGCCGCCGCCCAGGATAGTGGCCGCCGCCAGGAGCACCGTAACCACCAGCACCTTTATAAAGGCGATCAGCAGCATCTGGTTCACCAGCTTGGCCTGGTACGCTTTGGAGAAACCCAGGACTGCCTGGCCCACCTGCTTGTCAGCCACCAGGACCTCGCGGGACAGGATGATGGCATCGGTGGTGGCGGGGATGGGGCTGCCCGCCGGTTCGGTCTGGCCGTGCCCCAGGAAGTAAGCGCCGGTAACGCCGGGCTGCATGGCGAGCATCTGGGCGTATACGGGGATGAAGCCCGGGACCTTCTCGGCCAGGGAGGAGGAGCAGATGGCCTGCCATTTCACCATCTCCGTCTCGCGGGCCTGGGAAAAGCTGTCGTTAAGGGAGGTCCGGTAAATGAAGGAGGTGGAAACGATGAGCCCGAGCCCGGTGGACCAGACGACGAGGTTGGCGAACAATATGAACTTCGCCCGTATGCTCACGGGGCGTCCTCTTTCGCTTCTTTCACTTCTTTCGCTTCTTTCATCCGGACGCGGCCGTTCTCGATGGTGAAGGGCGAGACCTCTACCTCAAAGGGCAGGTTCAGGTCGAAAGCCAGCTTCATCTTGACGCGGTCGCCCAGCAGCAGGCCCAGCGGTATCGGGATCCCGGCCACCGTGGTGTGCGTAAGCTTGACGTCCATCCCGCGCCCGTCGGGGCGCAGCTGCGTCGAGGCCTCCGCGGTGACCGGGAGGAAATTGAGCACCTTGGCCTTGACGGCGACGTTCTTGTTGAGGCTGAAATTGGTCATCTTCACTCCCGGGATACGGGTATGCTTAAGGAGGTAGGCCTCGGCGTCTTTATCGGTCACGGTCGCGGACAGGATGCGCAGGCGCCGCATCCTCATGAAGCGCACGTTGAGCAGCATGTCCTCGGTGGACTGCGTGACGCCCTTGCCCGAGCTGCCGTCCATGACCAGCGATCCCGCGGATTTAACCGGGAGCAGCGTGAGGTCCTGCATCGCCAGGCGGACGTTGGTGGCTTTCAGCCCGTCGAAGGAAATGCTTTTCGCCGTGATAGTGACTTCCTTGTGGACCCCGAGCGTGGGATCCCATTCGCCCAGGTCTATGCTCAGGTTGTTGGCGACCAGGGAGCCGTCGTCGTAGTAATTGAACATGGCGTAGCGCTCCCGGAAAGGGTTCTCCGCGACGTGCCTGCGCCAGAACACCACGCCCTGCGTGCCGTCGGGGAGGGTCCAGCGCTGCATGGCCTGGTAGCCCTGCTGGAACCACGCCCCGGCCTCCGGTTTGCCGCCAGGGGCGGCCGGGGTGCCGGGTTTGTCCGCCATCGAGAGCGAACCGAAAGGGTTGACCTTCAGCGTGATCAGGTCGGGGACGTCCTTCGCGTCCATCTTGATGAGGACAAAGTTGGAGAAGGAGCCCATGTTCTTGCTCGGGTACCGGATCTGGACCGTTTCGATGTTCAGCTTGCGGCGCTCCCAGTCGAACGTGGCGCAGTTGAACCGCGGGTGGTCGGCCATTATGGACAGGTAATCCTTCTCCTGCCCGGTCGTCCCGCTCCGCTGGACCTCGGCGAGGATGTTCGGGATCTTCCAGTCCTCTTCAAGGATGGGCATGCTCCGGAATATCCCGACGGGCACGAGCGGCACGGCCAGGCCGAGCCGCGGGATGACGCCGAACCCGAAGTTCGCGGCGCACACGAGTTGGAAAACGCACAGCCCCGGCACGACGCCCCTGAAGGGCAGCCCGGTGACCAGCACGGCCAGGGGGGCCAGGGCCGGCAGCAGGAACCTGGCGTCGCGCGCCGGCAGGAAAGACCAGAACAGGAAGCTCAGGCAGAACCAGGCGCACAGGGCGAGCAGGTCGGGCTTGGGCTTCGCCCACTGGTTAAAGACCAGGCCGCCGAGGGCGGCGAGGAACACAGGGAACTCAAGCCCGAGGGCTGTCGTCCCCAGGTAGGCCAGCACGGACGTGGAGGAATCCTGTCCGAAAGCGGCCTCCAGCAGGCGCGGCACCAGGAACGGCCAGTGAGCCCGGTACCAGGGGGCCGTCAGGACCACGACTACGACGAACGCCAGGGCCGCACCGAGCCGGCCGCGCTTGCCGCCCAGAGCCAGGGCCCCGAGAAAAAAGACGGGGAGGAAATACGCGAAGGCGCTCCATTTGGTCAGCTGGGCCGCCGCGAAAAGGACGCCGAACAGCAGCGAGGGCAGCTTGCGCTGGAACCTGTCAGAGGCAAGATACGCCCAGTACCCGGCCGCCACTAATGCCGCCAGGGCCAGGTCCGGGACCTGCTCGCGGGACAGGGCCTGCACGTCGGCCGCGCAGGTCAGGAGCACGGCCGCGAACAGGCCGGCCCATTCGCCGCTGAAGCGCCGCCCGAGGCCCCACAGGGCGACGGCGAGCAGCGCCAGGAATAATGCGTTTACATAGAACCCGGCCTTCTCGGACTCTTCATACTTCATCATCGTAGCTACGGCCAGGTGATAGAGCGGGGGTATCGGTATGACGGGAGACTTGAACTCATAGTCCAGCAGCCGGCCCGGATGGCGCAAAGCGTCCAGGGCGATGTAATCGCGGGCGATGTTCATCTGCTGCGAGGCGGTGGCGGTCGGGGGCTGGTTCTCGCGGCCGATCCAGAAGGCCAGCTGGATAAGCTGGAAGAGGATCAGCGCGGCCAGGCCCAGGATGCTGCCGATCCTCCACAGCAGCGAGGCGGGCTTCTGCGGCTGGGTCCCGTCGTCCGCCGTGCTGAAGTTCTCGGCCTCTGTAGGAGGCGCGTAGATGGTGCTGGGCTCGGGGGGGGGCGCGTCAGTCTCTGACATAGTTACCTGTATTAAATTTAATTATACAACCCGAAGTATAATTTATCCAACTCAGCAATATGGCGCCCTTGGCCGGAACAGCCGCCGGATTCGGCGGACGGGCGCCTGATGGCTTAATTACATATTGTAGTCTTTTTACCCCTCCCCTTCAACCTCCTGCTCTCCGGTTCAGCCATGAAGGGCGTGCGGCATACAATACTGGCCAGTCACGTCTTTTGTAAAATTACAAAATATCACGTATCAAACAGCAAAACGGGGCGCATACGGAGCCTGGGGGCTCCGAGCTTCTTGGGCATTTATCCTTCTGA
>JAUSCK010000222.1 GCA_030651035.1 Elusimicrobiota bacterium | reverse complement strand
GAATTAGCCGTTTGGATAGTGCAGAATAGATGGTCTTTAGTTGCGGGCGTACCATGCGGCCCGCCCATGCGCACCCCGAAGTCGGGTTCCTTCAACACATTGCGGAGCGTAGCCAGGCTTTGGTCAAGGATTTGGTCAGCTTGGTATTCTGTTTGCGTTACAATTTTGTATTAGATAGAAATCTGGCTGGCGTATTTATAGGATATCCCATCGCCTGCAGAGGTTTTGATATACGCTTTTTCGTTATGGGATTGATCTTTGATCTGCTTGCAGTTATACGCTTTAAAATGATTTGTGACTGCCTCGATCGTTTTTATTTCCTCTTTTGAGAAGAGCGACTTGTCTATTGTTGCGATAGATTTAAATTCCACGCCGGCCATCCCATTAGAAAAGAACTTTTCTTCTTTGCTGATCAATTTATCATCCGCGGCTACAGAAATAAGCAAGTCGTAGTTGTTAGGAACAGGGCCTAACGGCAAATGAACATAGGTGCAGCCAGTTATTGATCTTCCATACCCTTTAAAGTGCAGAAAGTCGGTGTACCACATAAGCTTATTCAGTTTGGTCGTAAATACGCCTTTAGTCTTTTCCGCGATCAGCGCTATCATTGACAAAGTCTTTTCCAGATCGAACTTTGCAAAGCCGGAATATTCATCGACTGTTGCCGTGGAGCAGATGAAGTCCTCAACCGTAGCACGAAAGCTCGGTTGCGCCTCATTACATTTTAGCTGGGCAAGAGTGATGGCGAGTTTTTCAGCGGTATTCACGGACAGCAAATGCTTTTGCTTCTCGAACACCTCAAGCATGTTCCTGGTGTCTGAAATTAAATGCAGGACTTCATTGTGAGCGGGATCTTGTATGGCGCCATTTTCATACCTGTTGATAGTGATCTCCCCCCAATCCAGGAGTTGGCCCAACGCCCTTTGGCTCAACTGGTACTTCTTTCTGAGTTTGGCGATATCTTCCGGGGCCAAAAGGCTGTGTTTGTGCCGATAAGCGGCAAAAGCGGCGCGCAAGTTCTTCCCATCGAGTTCATGGTTGAAGAGCTTCTCTCCGCAAGTATTGCAGACCGCCACCTCCGCGGTAATTTGGGTGGCTTCACCCTTTACCGGATAAGATTCCTTGAGGGTTTTAACAGTAACCTCAGAGAGTTTATTGCATTTCTCGCAATAATTTTTCATTTAGTTTTTCCTTTGTAAGGGTATTTTAATGTGTGGTCGGCTTTATGGAAGGATATGCATTTTGCGATATTGCAGCCGAAATCAGCGCTTAATTTTATATACAGATCGTCCCCGTTGAAATTGTAGCCAAAGACCCAAATATTCGACTTGGGACGGTTCCTGTCGGTGGAAGGACCCTCACTGTAATCCATATGGGTTAGCCCCAGGATTATCTCATGCGCCTGTAAAATTTCTAACCCCAGATAGGCAAGGCTTTGCATGTTCTTATCCCTTTCGAGAAAATGAAAGCAACTCAAATCTTGGGCGAAGAATTTGAACTTATATAAGAAAGAGTCGATGTCTGCGATTGAGGCTTTTGCAAATTCAATCTCCAGTTACCCTGAGGATGGCAGAAAATCTAGCGCGTGTTATCTTATGATAGTGTATCATATGATAACAGTTTCCGCAAGGCCCACCCAGCTCTTGACGTATAAATAGCATAGCAGACCAACGCGACAACGGTCTGTCGGGATGGTTTTGTATATTTTGGGGATTTTATAACGGTCTGAAGCTGCGAAGAAACTATTTTTCTTCGAATTCTGCCCGCATGGCGGGCGGCATGTATTTTAAATCTTTAGGGGCGTTTGGCGGCAAAACCTCTTGAAGTCTTTCTATCCCGGGCGCAGCCGTCTCACCGCTCTTCTTCGAAAGAAGCGCCTGCCTTTTCTCTTTTGCCTTCTCCTCAAGCGCTTTGCGCATAGCGGGCGGCATGTATTTAACATCCTCATGGGCTTTTAGCGGCGGCGGCTCGGTGGGGATCAACACCGCACGGCTCTTCCCCACCGCCTCGCCGAACCCCGCGCGCCCGGCATGCTGCAGCGTTTCACGCAAGAAAGCGCTGTTAAGCCGCTCAGCCGGAGCAAGCTCCGTACTGTGGGCAACCGCCAGGGGCGGCGGCATGCCGGCCCTCAAGTATTCGCGGATATCGCGGATAGCAGTGGGATCGAGCGCTTTCTCCTTGAACCAGAGTATATAGCCGTTCAGGCCGGCTATGTTAGTTACTTTGGTAAAGGATTCCTCCGGCGGCGTGGGCAGGCTGCCCGCGCATACTATGACATTGCGCACCATGACCCCGCCGAATTCCGCTTTAAGCAGGTTGAAGCAGATGTTGCCCGCGCGCTGAACCTGGTCGAAGGGATCGTGGTAGACGCCCTCCCGGGCGAACTTGCGGCTCCAGCGCTTGGTCTCCAGCACAAACACACCGGCCGGAGTGATAACCAGATGGTCCAGCTGTGCGCTCACCAACGCCGCCCCCCTATTGAACTTTTGGATCTTGCGAGCCTTCAGCCGGACATCGTTAAGCACTATGCATTCGCCGGGCAATTCCTTTAGCTTCTCTATAACTTCCAACTCCGCCAAAGCACCGGCCAGTTCGGGCGACTGTAGTGCGGCCTCCACCTCGGCCATGTCTCCGGCCAGGAGTGCGGCATACCGCTGCTCCAGAGCGAAAAGGCGTGAGATATCGTATTTAGTTTTCAGAATGAGGAACCAATTTATCAAGGCGCTGAAAATGCCCGGCTCGGCGCGCAGCAGGGAGATCCGTGCATTCTTATACCGCACACAGGCAGCTATCTCAGAGTGAAAACGGTCGATGGCCGGTTTGCATGCCGCGCGCATATTCTGCAGCAGCGGCTGCAGTTCCTCCGCCCGCACAACGTAAATATTCCGTGCCGCCAGCTTTTCCATGAAAGTCCGCCAGGCGCCGCTTTCCCCCAGGATCAAGGCCTTACCTGAAACAGCCCGGGCCTCCGCAGCACCTGGCTGCGCTCCGGAGGACCTGCCGCCGTTCTCCCATTTGCGCAGGCCCACATGTAACAACTCTTTCCCCATCTCCAGGCCGAAACGGGTGAGTGCGGATCTGGGCGAAGCATACCGGGCCAGCAGATTTAACCCAAGCGCGGATTTTATCAACTGCCAGAGCAATATAAGAACAGCTATTACAAAAAGGAATCCCGCGGCAAGCTTAAGTAACGGCGCGAAAGCTGCCAATAAGGAAAATGGGCCCAAGTTGCTGTTTTTGAAATAGCCCGATAGCAAATAAGCGCCTATGCTTAAAATGGCGTAAAACCACCAAGGCAAGTTTACTTGAGGATTTGATCTGTGCCGCCTATACATTATGTCTCCGCGGATACTATAGCTCAGGGAATTATAGTTTCAGACGGTGACAATCCGTCACCAACTGGTTCCCTTGGCTTTTCTTTCTATTCCCCCGCCAATCTTTTATCTTCCGGTTTAGCCAGAAAATTCTTCTTTGACACTATCGACCGGCCTAGCCGCTTCTCCAGTTTCTTCCTGGCGCCACCGGCAATGTCACCGCCCGCCTTGGCGTCGGCTTTTAATTTCGGTACACCTTTTGAGTCCTCGGTGCGGTGAATCTCTGTGGTGGCGCGCTCGCCCAGCATATTAAAGATCAGCTCAAAGTCGTCCATGTGGTCGCGCAGATTCTGCCGCTTTAGGCCTTTCAGCTTTTTGTATTGGCTGGGAATCAGGCCGAACGTAGCCTTGGAGATCTCCGCCGTTAAAATTTCATAGTCTCTTTCTTCCTTCGCGCCGCGCTTCTGCCATTCATCGGTCAATTCCTCGCGGATGGCGATGCCGCGCATCCGTTTCTCTATCCAATCCTCCGAATAGCCCTTGAGTTTATAAAGCATCCGTGTTCGTTTAGTCGCTAATTCCGGATCTTCAATTTCTTGAACCCGCTCATAGCCTACTTTCGCCAGCCAACGCTTGAATGGTTCGGCTTTAGGTGACGGGATTGACTGGATCAGGCGAAAAACGCCTTCGATATTGGCGCAGTTAATTTTTTGTGCGCCCCCCGCAGTAGGGACCGAAAGGGGGGTGGCAATTTGCCACCACCCTTTGGAAAGCTCCGGGTCGCGCCGGCGCATGTCCGTAATGTACCCCTCTGGCCGCACAGATCCGGTCAAAGCCGCGACCACATCCACAATGACGAACCACCACTCATTCTTATGAACGATCTTCCTGATCTTTTGGCCTTTGAATACCGCAATTTTGGGTGTTTCCATAATTTGCCACCTCTGCCCATAAAATCAAATCTCCGCGAGATGAAAATAGTATAGCACACCAACCCGACAACCGTCTGTCGGGGTGGTTTTAATGTTTTTTAGGAGTCTGGTGCCCTTTTTGGGGCTTAGCGGATGGGCGTTTAATGCGTGTGCCGTATCGCCGTCAGGCAAACAAGCGCCTATAGCTCAACAGGGCTCCCGCCTGCGGCCGCGTACTTGCGCAGTTTATAGCAGAGCGAATACTGAATGCCGTACTTGGAACATACCTCGTCCCGGGTCAGCGCGCCGAGATCGCGCGCAAGTTCCGCCCTGTCCGTTCTCGCCAAAAGATCTGCCAGGCGCCGGTCATCAACTTTCCCAAAAAACGTGATGACCCCCATACCATGCCCGAACTCGAGCAGCTGCCTTACGCGCTCTTTGCCCAACCCCAGCGCCTCGCCCGTTTTGGTCAGCGAGAGAGTGCGCTTGTATAGCCGATCTATCTTTTTTATCCGGCTTAGTTTCGCGCGTAAAAGCTTTCTCCGGCGCGCCTTTTCAGCCGCCTGGCGCTGCGCCCAGGATTTCCATGGTTTTTTCGTGGTTTTCATAATCAGCGTCCCATATCGCGCGTAATGCTTTGCACGCTATCTGTTTCGCTAACATCTGCGTATACCTCAAGGGTCTTGTAATCTTCGTCAAAGAGCCCGGCGCGGTCCTCTCCGGCTTCATTTAAATCCTCCGGGCTCATGCCCACCCAATCATCGTCATCCCCGTATTCCTTGCACATAATATCGAAAGGGAGGTCATAGCCGTGCTCTCGCATGAGGCGGGCGGCTTCCTCTGGCGTAAGTCTCCAGCCGAAGTTAGTTCCCTGGCGGGAAGTCTCAAAACTGCCAGCCTTTCTGGCTTTATCTATGAAGCAGTGGACACTCTTTTTCATGGCATGCATTCCCTCTTGGCGGCACGTTTGCCATCAATCTTGCATGTTAGACAAATCCCTAATTCCAATTTGCTTTAAATGCTCATATGTCTCATCTAAAATGGCGAGCTTTGGGACAAAGATTATCATTCCGTCTCTGCCGCGTGTTAATAAGACGCGATAGGAGTTAACACGGAGCTGCAATGGATTTACAACATGGCTGCCGGCCTGAAACTTTCTGGCGAGATGGTCGGACCATTTTCCATCCTTTCTAATAAAATCGCCGCCCCAGCAAACAATAGCGAAGTCGAGCTCCAAGCCCTGCGCCTGGAATTCAGTCGCAGGTTTCATTAGATGCCGGCAAGAATGCTCATTCTCTTCACCCTCGGAGAACCAGGGGCCAATTCTCATATTCTTGGAATCCTGGAATTGGTTTAAAACGCCAAACCCAGGGAGGAATTTGTCGCGCGCAGATGCGAGCATGCCGTAACGGGCATTCTTATCTTCGTAGTAGCGCTCTCTGACATACTCCTTTGCTTTTTCAAGATCGCGCGTTAGATATACCGGGTAAGTATTTTTAGAAAGCTCGGCGGCGATCTGTTTGAGCCCTTCAGGCGTAGTGTCTTGAATTATGCCATCAACGAACTCATGTATCTTTGTTACAAGATGAAAGCGGACTTCTTCTGTTAAATTAAGTTCCGCGTGTGGGGATTTAGTAAAGCTCGCGCCCTCAAAGATCCCCGTAAGCTGATCGGAGACATGAACCGTCCATTCCTTGCTCTTTTGGGCGTTTTCCACGGCTTTGCGCCACTGTCCGACGCCACCCTCTTCGCCTTTGTTGATTTCCTGTCCGGTTCCAATAAGACCAAGCACCACACACCACTCGGGGATACGCTCTGCGAATTCAATAAAATGCTCCGGCTCGGACTTTCCACTAGCGTCGCCGTGCTTCTCTGCCACCTGAGCAGCATCCCAGGCGCGCTGGGCTTCGTCAAAGACCAGGAAATGCTCTGGCGGAATAGCGTCAGGTCTTTTTGAATACATTTCGACATATTGCTTTACGCCACGCACGAAGGTTCTGCCATTCCCCCCCGCGCGCTTAAGCTCGTATTGAAGAACTTCAACAAGAGGGCCGTTCCCAGACAAGAATACAGCAGGCGCCGTGGGCACCCAGCCGTCGCAGACGGAATACTGCAAGATCTCATAGCCACTGTTTGGCATAATCAATTCCAGGAATCACGATGGAAATAACGTAAAAAGTCTCTGCCGCATATACCCCATCTGTTTTTCAATCTAATCCTCAACCGCTGGTTAGTTTCGCACTCTGACACCATTTCATTATAGCGTTCGATAAATTTATCAACGGCCAGCTTCCTGTTTGATGCTTTAAACTGGCTAAGGTTATACAGGTTCATTGCGATAAACTGCCCGGCATCAAGAATATCCACGTTTTGCTCGATATCTTGACCTTTGGCTTGAACCAAGGCCCCGGCCATCCCGTTTTCCGGCGTGATAATTATTGGACGCTGCCCTTTTTCAATATTACGCTTACACTTTCTAAGAAGACCCTCACTCGGTATAGTGGCAACATGAATAATCACATCTTCTATTTCAAAATCCCCGGAGCCCCGGGCAGAGCCGTCAGTCACGGAATGTCCAAGCGGCTTTATCTTCTGCCTGCCCAGAACTAAAGAAAGTTTAGCGCCGACCATATACTGAAGGACCGTGTCGGCACACATGGTTCCCTGCTCTTTCTTTTCCCTCTTAACCGCCTGCTCGATGATATCCGCAATAAAGAATTTAAGGGATTTCGTAGTGTCATAATGCAGTGTAAAACCTTTGGCGGTAAAATGTTTTTTTATCCGTTCCATCCACTGCATGACAGGTTGCCAAAGATAATTGTGGTCTTTCATTAAGCCTCTGAGCTGTAATAGAGATTTTGCTGCGGTCACCCAATATATACAAAACAGTCCTTGCTGCTTCCTATTTCCCTTCCCCCGTCTGCTCTTTCGCTATCAGGCGCTCGCGGGCGTGCGCTATGGCCTGGTGCAGGCGGGTTTCAAGCGCAGAGCGGGACGGGAGTTCCGTCAAATATTCCGCCACCTTAATACCGCTCTTGTCCAGCTCCAGCAGCTCCACTTGCTCTTCGGATTTACCGGCGCAAAGTATAAGCCCGATGGGGGACTCCTCATGAGGCTGGCGCTCGTATTTATTCAGCCAGCGCAGGTAAAGCTCCATCTGTCCCTTAAATTCCGGCTTAAACTTGTCGAACTTCAGCTCTATTGCCACCAGCCTCCGCAGCTTCCTGTGAAAGAACAGCAAATCCAGGTAAAAGTCGTCAGGCCCCACCTGCATCCGCTTCTGCCGCGCCACAAAAGTGAAGCCGGCGCCAAGTTCCAGAATAAACGCTTCCATCTCGCGCAAGATGGCGGCTTCAATGTCCTTTTCCTGGTAAGCACCCTTCAAGCCGAGGAAATCTAGAAAATACGGGTCGCGGAAAACCAGGTCCGGTGTAAGCGTATCCTCCTCTTTCAGCTTCCGCAATTCCAATTCGGCCAATTTAACTGGTTTCTTGGACAAGGCGGTACGCTCAAAAAGCATCCCTCCGATCTTTTTATGAAGCGTGCGCACACTCCATCTTTCTATCCGGCACATTTCCGCGTAAAAGTCGCGTTTTAAAGGATCTTTTAATTGGATAATTTCTGCAAAATGAGACCAGCCCAATTGTCTCGACAGTGTCGAGACAATCTCCCCTTTCGGAAACACTTCCGCAAATCTGACCATTCTGAAAATATTCGGCCTTGAAAACCCGGAGCCATAAACGGCACTTATTTTTCCCGATAGGACTTGAATAATTTCCTCTCCATAGCCAGCTCTTTTCCCTTTAAGTATTTCCCTGCGGATACGGCTGCCAATACTCCAATATAATACAACCAAGCCGGAGTTTATAGCCTGAGCGACTCCGCCTCTGGCCTGCTCGATCAGTGCTCTAATGTCATTAAACAAAAGCTTATCCGATTCCTTAGCAATTATTTCTATTTTTTTCATAATCCCCCCTTGCCGTACAAATAGCATAGCAGACGAACCCGACAACGGTGTGTCGGGTTGGTTTTATATATTCTGGGATTTAAAAATGCGGAATGCTCCGAGATGAAACGACAGGCAGTGTCTGTTGAATCTTGTCAGAGGCCCCCGGCAAGGGGGTCGAATTCGACCTCTTTGTTAGCCGCCGACGCGGTTTGCCTCGAGCAATTCCGCGGGCATGGGGTGTTCTAGCTGCCAGACCATGGAGATTGGGCGCTCGCCGGAATAAGAGACCTGCTTGCCGCGGCCGAGGAACTGGTACGGGGCGGTTAAGGGGCCGTTCTTCTTGTTTAGGCGGGTAAACAGATAGATCGAATAGCCGCGCGCGGAATGTTTGATCAAATCCTGACCTTTGGAGGAAGCCTGTGTAGTGCTGCCTTGCGATTCCCAGTGCATGAGGCTTTGATTTACAGGGTAGTCTTTGTACAGGGTGGTGGCTGAGAAGTCTTTATCGCTCTTGTTCAGCGTTATCAGCAGGACATAAGCGTTCTTCTCTTTGAAAAGCAGCACTCCGGGCGCAGTTTGCGGAAAGCCCAGGAAAGTATTCCGCCCGAAAGCCGCCTGGATTTCGCTGTTGGTGTACTGCCCATGCAGTTCAAGCGGGAGCGGATAGGGTTTATGCCCGGCACACGTAGTAACGCTCCGCTGGTAGTCGGCAACTTCACGGAGATCCGCCAGGATACTGGGATTGGCCGAAAGCCGCCCGAAGGCCTCCTGGATAGTGCCAATGCCTCTCTCCGTACCCGGTTTAGCCCAAAGCATGGAATACAGCATGTTGGAGGCGGCTGCGTCCTCGCCAATAAGACTAAGCCCGGACCGGGGCAGATCATTAATAACAGCAAGGTACCCCGGCGCGGTGACCTGGCAAGTGCGGGCTACGGCAGCGCTGAGAACAGCCAGGTCCGGGTCTGTGGGGGCCGGCGCCAGGCCCGCGGCGGCCTTCCACTGCGTCCAGGTGCGGTCCTTGAACATGCGCTCCGGCTCGATAGCGTACGCGGCCAGGTAATTTGCAAGCGTAAGGTCTTTGCCCGTATCCTGCCTGAAGGTCCTTAAAGTTTCGGGGATATAGTTCTGCAAATTAGAATAGGCGGCCCGTATGTTTTTAAGCACGGCGGCCATGGCCTGTTTTTCCAGGTGAATGGCGCAGCCAGGCGGCACGTGCGGGAAGCCGTGCTCGATCTCCCGCTCTATGTTGTAGCGGGTCCCCGGCAGCAGCGCCGCAAATTTGCGGTCCACGCGGTAACGGCGGTGCATCTGGGCCACAAAGTCCAGCACCTGCAGATAATCTTTGCCGAAGGAATGCCGCAAGCCGCGGCCCAATTGCTGTAAAAATACCGTCAGGCTATCCGTGGGCCGCAATAATAGCACCGTGTTCACTTCCGGGATATCCAGGCCCTCGTTAACCCGAAGCCAGCAGGCTTCCCCGCGCCAGCGGGTCGAGGGCCAAGCGCTATGCGCGCCAGGCCCGAGAGGGTGTATGCCGCGCCGCAGGCGTCCGAGCTATGCGAGGAGAAAATTTCAGCAGAAATTTTCCGGCTGAAGAGGTCAACCGGTAAGGGACTCCACATTTCCGCTTACGCGCGTGCCGGCCTGGCCGGCGTCGTCCACACAGGCCTGCTCCAGCGCGCTGGTGCTGTATTTCCCCGCCTGCCAGAACCTGTCGTCTTCCACGCTTACAGGGTCGGAGGAGCTTTCCCCGTCCATGCGCTCGGGGGTGGCGGTTAAGCCAAGCAGGATCCCGGGCGAGAAGCCCTCAAAGATCCCCTTATAGCTGCCGGCGGGCGCATGGTGCGCTTCGTCCACAACTATATAGTCGTAGAAACCGGCGCCCAGCTCTTTCCAGAGCTCCTGTGAATTAGCCGTTTGGATAGTGCAGAATAGATGGTCTTTAGTTGCGGGCGTACCATGCGGCCCGCCCATGCGCACCCCGAAGTCGGGTTCCTTCAACACATTGCGGAGCGTAGCCAGGCTTTGGTCAAGTATCTGGTCCCTGTGGGCAAGAAACAGCAATTTTGGCC
>JAUSCK010000219.1 GCA_030651035.1 Elusimicrobiota bacterium | reverse complement strand
TGGTTGAATTTGTATAAGAGGTGCTCAGGCCGTACTCGACCTGCGAGTCGGAGGCCTCGTCGGTGGCCCAGGAGATGGTTGCGGCGGTATTTGAAATATTGGAACTGCCGACGCCGGTGATGACAGGCGCTGTAATATCCGGCGCAGCCGAAGTGGTGAAGGTGTAATCGCCTGAAACTCCGGGGTTCGCCGCAGCGTCCTTTGACTTGACCCTGTAATGGTAGGTCGTGCTTCCGGTCAGCCCGGCCAAGCCGGCGCTGTGGCTGGTTACCATGCCGGCGTTCAAGGCAGTTAAAGTGCCGTAAGACGTCGAGAGCCCGTACTCGACCTGCGAGTCGGAGGCCTCGTCGGTAGTCCAGGCGATGGTAACTGCGGCGTTGCTGATATTGGAACTGCCGACCCCGCTTATAACCGGGGCTGTAATATCAGCCGGCGTAAGTGCGCCCGAGAAGGTTATTTCACCTCCGGGTGGAAGTTCCTGGGTCTGCTCCCAGTTCTGGTAGCCGGTCTTAACCAGTTTTATCCGCCAGGACCCGGGGGCCACTGATGTGTAGACATAGGGAGTAACCGCGGATAGATCCGTCCATGCCCCGCCGTTGAACGCGGCCCAGATGCCCGCGCCCGCCGGCGTTGAGTTAATATTCACTTTTGTGGCGGAACAGGTGGTGGGAAGACTTCCGGCCTGCAGGTTCGCCGTTACATTGGCGGCGGTCCATGAGACGCCTTCCAGCGACCAGACATAGTTTATCGCCGCCGCTACGGCTGTGGGGCCGCTCCCGGACGGAACCAGGGGGTCGGAGCTTGTGTAGCTGATCTTTGGATTGGCCATCGCGGAGATAATGTCTGAAAGGTTGGATTTTTCCGCCGGGGCGGCGCAAATCTCTGTTCGGAACTGGGAAAGGATGGCTATCAAGTCGCCGTCTCCGGGAACCGCGCGGGGGATAGAGGCGACATCCGGGGGCATCTTGTAAAAGAAGAAGTTCTCGTTCAGGACTGTCTGATACTTTACAGGCGAATTCGTGTCGAGAACGCCGTGCGCGACTTCCTTCGCGGATTTTGTTGCGAATAGCGGCGGACCGTTCTGATAAATGTACTTATTCACCTGTTTTCCATTGGCTTTAGCGGAATTGTACAGGTTCGTGACTTCGGAGGGAGGAACCATCATATCATCCGTACCGCCGTAGAGGAGCAACGGCGTGGTGAGATCGCTTGCGGTATTATTGTTGGACATGGCATCCCACGCGGAGCTTTCTGTCCTGCCCATAGAGCGGTACATACGGTTGACATAGGGAGTGGCGAAATCCTGGCTCGCATGGCGCAGGGCATCTGTCGGATGCAATGTGTTGAGAGACTCGAAGTAGTAAGTTTCAAGGGCTCTGAAGTCTATCGGCGCATATGCAGCCACTGCCGCTTTAATGGCCAGAGGTTTGTCGGGCCGTGAAAGCGTGTACGCCGTCAGATAGCCGCCGAGGCTCCCTCCCAACTGGCCGATCCGGGCGGGATCTATATCCGAAAAAGTCTTCAGGGCTTCAATAACGCTTATGATTTCGTAGGGCCCGGACAAAAAATCCCGGGCGGCATAGAACCGGGTGTATGGCATAGCCACAGCATAACCATTTTTAAGTGCCCAATCCATCTGATAGCTGAGTTCGTTAAATGTCGGATAGTTTGTGTGCCCCCAGCAGGTGGCAGGTGAAAAACACTGGCGGTTTTCCGATGAGGCAGGGAGGGAAACATCCGTAGTCGGCGGGGGAGTTGCCGACCAGGCGATGTCAGCCGGGTCCGTGCTTGGAGGGGCGGGGAAGAGTGAGTAAGCCGGGTAAGCCAAGGCTCCCACTATAAGCGGATACGGGGAATGAGCTCCGTTGAGAGTATGGCCGCGTATAAGCATGAAGTGCACAGGGTAGCCGCTTCTCCAGTCATTCAACCGGTATATATCCACCTGGTGCGTTCCGCCGAGGGAATCCGTGTAAGATGGCAAAGCTTGTATCAGCTGGAGATTTGGGGTAGTGTTCGGCAGCAGGCTGTAGGCGACTTTGGAGGAGGCGAGCGTGTCGTTTACTGCTTCCAAATAACGAGTCCCGTAGGGGCCAATTGTGTCTTTAACTATAGTTATCCTAGTGCTGTCGACCAAAGTGAAAGTCCAACTGCCGTCCTGCGGCTGGGTAGCGGCAGATAATTCCCCCTCAAACCTGTTTAGGTAGTCATATACCCGCACCTTCGTCTGTGAGTTGAAGTTGCCGCCGTTCAGGGTTATGGTAACACGGCTTCCGGTGTTTCCCGAGGCCGGGGTCAGAGATGTCAGGGTGGGCTGCAACGCCGTGAAGGTATGATTAAAAGTGATGCTGCCGCCTGGCGGCAGAGTCTGCTCGTAGATCGTGGAATCGGCATAACCGCTTAGAACGTATTTCCCCCGCCAGATACCGGCCACGGCCGCGGGATTTGAAAAGTTAGTGACCGATGGCAGGGAGGAAGTTGTGGGGTTGCAGCCCGCGCCGATACAGTACAAGACCTCGGCGCCTGACGGGGTGGAATTTACCGTAACATTGCCGGTCTGCGAAAACAACTGCGCGGCTGGAAAGACAAATAAAAACAGAAAAAGTCCGGCTACCGCGCGTTTGCAGAGAAAATTGGGGAATCGGTTCGTCATTTGCGGAGTCTCTTCTATTTAGGTAGTTGCCTGCCGTAGTTATTCGGGGGCCTGGAATATTTTTTCGTATTGCTCCTGACTTTCCGCTTCGGCCCGTCTTTTTCACCGAATCTGAAGCTTACGCTCATTCTCTGGAGGCTGCCGAATTCCCCCATGGGGACGAAACCGTAGCCCAGCGTGAAATCGGACATTTTAAACTCTATCCCGGCGTTCAGCTTTAAAGGCGCGGAATCGGAAGAGGCGGCGCTGCTGAGGTCCCTGCTCACCCCACCGCTCAGGGATAAGTTGTTGACCGGCGTGAAATTCATGCCGAGGCCGAATTCGAAGGCGTTTTCGGTGAGGTTATTGCTTATGCTGATCCCGGCGTCCACGGCGCCGGCTATGGTGATGGCGAACGCCGCGGACGCCGTGAGCGGCAGGGGTTCGCTCCTGCTGATGTACTTCATGCCGGTCCCGAGGTTCCGTATCGAAAAACCGAACTTGCAGGGATATACCGCGTACCTGTCGCCCAGAAAGACCATGCCGGCGTCGACCGCCAGGGCCGAGGCCGATTCGTTCTCTATGGCGGAGCTGATATATTTAAGGTTCAGGCCGAGGGAAAGGCTGTCGAAGATCTTGGCCGCGCTCAGGTTAATCGCCGTATCGCCGGCGCCGAAGCTGCCGGTGGGAACGCCCCGCGCGTCGCGGCCTTCGAAATCGTCCGCTGCGACTCTCGTGACCGACAGGCCGGTGTTTATGAAGGCGTCCCTGCGGCCGTAGGCGGCGTTAAAGAATTTATAGCCTTCAAGATGGGGGCCGTAGGTGGTCTGAACCTCCTGCCGGGTTATGAAGCCCAGCGTTGCCGGGTTGGCCGTCACGCTGCCGATGCCTCTCCCGAGGGTTACGGCGCTTCCGCCGAGGGCAATGGCGTCGGCGCTGACCGGGAGCTTCAGGAAATAGGCGGCCGAGGTTTTCTGCGCGCCGTAAAGGAACGGCTGGCCCGCAAGCCAGAAGGATGTTATCGCTGTTGCCAGGGTGAGGCCCTTGCTGTTGACACTACTGGACATGTCAATAGTCTAATGGGTACTTACGCTAAAGTCAAGACTGTTATCCAAGTTAAAATATATTATGATTATAAAGCGGAATACAGGAGCTAACCCATGAACTTCCTAAAAAAACAGCTGGTATTTATTTTAGCCGCGCTGGCGCTGGGCGCCTGCGCGCATAAGCCGCCCGCCGCTCCCGGCCAGGCGCAGGTTCAGCAGGTCTATTACGTTAACGCCGAGCCTTTTAAGAGTATGCTGTTCAATCCGCCGCCCGTGCCCGGCTCCATGCAGCAGGAGTCCGACATAGCCGCCGTCCTCTCCTGGCAGAACAAGCGCACCGAGGCCGACTGCGCCAAGTCCTCGCGCACCTCCGTTGCGAACTACGACTCCTTCTGGGGCGCCAAAAGCCCCTTCCCCGAGCCGCTTCCCGCCGGGGCAAAGGAGTTCATGGAGCGCCTCTCTTCCGACCTTGGCGCGGCCGTTGAGAATATTAAGAACCGCTACCAGCGTCCCCGCCCCTATATGGCCTATTCGGAGGCGCGGCCCTGCATAAACAAGAGCAAGGGTTTCTCTTACCCCAGCGGCCACGCCGCTTTCTCCAGGGTTTTCGCCAAAGTGCTGACCGATATCGTCCCGGACAGGAGCGCGGAATTCTTCGCCAAGGCGGATGAAATAGCCCGCGACCGCGTTATCGGCGGCGTGCATTATCCCGCCGACATAACAGCCGGCAAGGCCTTCGCCGACCTCTACCACGCCGAGCTTCTGAAGTCCGAAGCCTACCAGAAAGACATAGCCAAAATGAAAGCCCTGCTCGTGAAATAGAGGACTAGCCGTAAACCGCGATAAAAAAACCGGAGGCCATAGCCTCCGGTTTTTGCATCTTCCTGCTGATCCTCCAGTCCTCTAGCTGTTTTTCCTTTTGAGCTTCGCGTCCATGTAGCGAAGTACGGCGTAGGTTAAAGCGCCTATCACGGCCATGCCCAGGATGAACGCCGGGTAGGCGATCTTCCAGTTGGCCGGGCCGGTCATCATGCTCCACTCCGACATCCCGCCTATCCCGGCCAGCAGGGTCAGCGGCATGAAGATTGTGGTAATGAACGTCAGCCGCCTGACGGTGGTGTTGGTCCGGTTGGCGATCTGGCTCATCTGGTTGTTCACCATCGAGAGGTACATTTCCGTCAGGCTCAGGATAACTTCCCGGTAGATCTCGGCTTCCTCGAAATACTTGGCGATGTGGTCGTAGCTGTTCCTGAA
>JAUSCK010000217.1 GCA_030651035.1 Elusimicrobiota bacterium | reverse complement strand
GCTCAAGTCAGGCTTTCTAAAAGACCAGGAACAATACCGGTATGTTGTGAGAGTTGGCAGTCAGCCTGCCGTCTGATAGCAGCTTTTTATGTGTAGCTGACCAGATTGTGAAAAAGCGCCGAGATGGAGGTAATGCACCCGCGCCGCGGGCAAAATTTGTCTTTACACCGGGTTTTTGATATACTTTGAATTCACCCGAGGACGAAGGTCTCCGGTGATGAAACCTGCCCGCCATGGATTTTATGGCACCGTAGCTCAGATGGTAAGAGCGGGCGTTTCATAAGCGCTAGGTCAGAGGTTCGATTCCTCTCGGTGCCACAGATTTCACGCAAGCCTATGGATGTGCCGTACCTGGGCCTATGGCTGGCAGACGGCCAAGCCCTGTTCCGCAAAGCAGTGCAATAGCGGAACAGGGCTTTTCTATCAAATGCGGGGGGAAGACAAATAGGGGGACAAAAATGTCAGATGTATATCTTACCAAAGACGGTTATGAAAAGCTGCAGGCGGACCTGGCCAACCTGAAACGCCAGAAAAACGAGCTTTCCGTGGAAATAAACGAGGCCCGCGAACAGGGGGACCTCAAGGAAAACGCCGGCTACATCTACGGCAAGGAAAAACAGAGCCAGGTCATGATGCGCATAAGCGAGCTGGAAGTCCGCCTGCGCTCGGCGAAGATAGTCGACAACACCCTCGCCATAAACAAGGACGAGGTGCGCCTTGGCGCCACCGTGACCATGCGGGACGAGAACAACGGGGCTACCCTCACCTACACCCTTTCAAGCGCGGACGAGGCTGATCCCTCGGCCGGGAAGATCTCCGTAAGTTCGCCGCTGGCGCAGGGCCTGCTGGGCTCGGCGGTTGGCGCCTCCGTAAAGGTGAGCCTGCCCAGCGGGGAAAAACACCTGTCCATCCTCAAGGTTGAGTATAAATAATTTTAATTGATATAATTGGTTTTATGGTCTAAGGCGGTTTCTTCCGCCCTCGTTTTCACATCGTTTCAAAGGTTTAGGAGATCAACATGGCATTCTGGGGAAACAAAATGGAAGGAGAAAGCCCTCTGCCGGGCGAGCAGGCGCCTATACATCTTGATGGCACGCTTGAAGAGGGATACAGCGAGATCGTAAAATCCAAGGGCCGCGCGCCGGGCATCGACCTGGCCATTAAGCTCAGCGACCTCCTCCTAGAGCACGCGGTCAGGGAGCGCGCCAGCGACGTCCATATAGAGTGCCAGGGCGCCAACCTGCGCGTGCGCTTCCGCGTGGACGGCATTTTGCAGGACATGCTGAGTTCCCCTAAGAACGCCGACATCCCCCTTACCCAGCGCATACGCGTGCTGGCGGGCTTCGATCCCGAACCCCCTGCGTCTTTCCGCAACGAGGAAGGCCGCTTCCAGAAGATGCTGGCCGGCCGCGCCATACAGGTGCGCGTCTCGTCCTTCCCCACCGTCAACGGCGAGAAGCTGGTGCTGCGCGTGCTGGACCGCCAGCAGCTGGGCCTGGACCTGGAACAGGTGGGCCTGGACCAGGACGCCATGACGCTGATAAAGAAGCTCATCCGCAACCCCTACGGGATATTTTTCATAACCGGCTCCACGGGCTCGGGCAAGACCACCTCGCTCTACGCCATCCTCAAGAACATCAACACCCCGATGATAAACATCATCACGCTCGAGGACCCGGTGGAATACCGCCTTGAGGGCATAAACCAGGCGCAGATAAGCGCCAAGAGCGGCTTCACCTGGGCGGAGGGCCTGCGCACCATACTGCGCCAGGACCCCGACGTCATCATGGTGGGAGAGATCCGCGACTTCGACACCGCCGAGATAAGCCTGCGCGCCGCGCTCACCGGCCACCTGCTCTTCACCACCATACACACCATCAACTCGGCCAGCATCATCGAGCGCCTGTTTGAGATGGGCGTGCCGCCTTTCCTGATAGGCTCCTCCATGCTGGGCGCCATGAGCCAGCGGCTGGTGCGCAAGGTCTGCCCCAAGTGCTCGCAGAACGCGGCGCCCCCGTCGGAGCCGGTGGTGAACGAATTCGTCAAGAACATGGACCCGGACGAGGGCAAGATAGTGAAGGAGCTTATCCTCAAGCCCGGCGCCACCTACAAGGTGGAGAAGGGCTGCCCCGAGTGCCGCAGCACCGGCTATATGGGCCGCACCGGCATCTTCGAGCTGATGCTGATGAACGAGGAGATCCGCAAGCACATCCTGGACCACGCCCCCACCGACGTGATAAAGCGCACGGCCATACGCACCGGCAAGATGCGCACGCTGCTGATGGACGGCATACTGAAAGCCCGCACCGGGGTGACCACCCTGGCCGAGATCATCCGCGTCACCGCGACGATGGTCTAACCGCCGCAGGCGGCCTTGATTAAAGCGATTAAAGAGAAATACTCAGCGATAATAAACTAGCTTTCAAGATTCACCGCAGAGGCGCAGAGGTCGCAGAGGAGGAATATTGTTTTATATTTCTGTTCTCTGCGTACTCTGCGCCTCTGCGGTGAACTTTAAATTTTCTGAGCATTAAATGAAAATTATAATTATCAAATTCGGCGGCAGCTCGCTGGCCGACCCCGGAAAGATCCGCCGCGCGGCGGCCATGACGCTGGCCTCCCGCCGCCGGGGCTTCGCGCCGGTCGCGGTAGTCTCGGCCCCGGCCGATTCCACCGACGATCTCCTGGGCCTGGCCGCGCTTGCGGGGGGAGAAAAACTGAACCCGAGGGAGACGGACGCCCTGCTTGCGGCCGGCGAGCAGTTCAGCGCGGCCCTGCTGGCGCTGGCGATAGAGGCGGAAGGCGGCAGGGCGGTTTCCCTGGCCGGCTTCCAGGCGGGCATACTTACCGACGAGAATTTCTCCTCGGCTACGGTCAGGTCCGTCGACGCGCGGCGCCTGAAAAAGGAGCTCAAGGCCGGGCGCATCCCGGTGGTGGCCGGCTTCCAGGGCATCTC
>JAUSCK010000216.1 GCA_030651035.1 Elusimicrobiota bacterium | reverse complement strand
GCTCAAGTCAGGCTTTCTAAAAGACCAGGAACAATACCGGTATGTTGTGAGAGTTGGCAGTCAGCCTGCCGTCTGATAGCAGCTTTTTATGTGTAGCTGACCAGATTGTGAAAAAGCGCCGAGATGGAGGTAATGCACCCGTATTGATATATGTCAAAGACAAAGATTGTATAATATAGTAATATATATCGCTTCATGATTCAGAAAGTAGAGTAGCTTGGAAAAGTTATGGCCTCTAAAAATGTAATGTCAGATGATATCGTAAGTAGAATTGTGGCCGTAATAGTATTAGTAATAAGAACCATAAAAAATGATGTAAAGCTTAACCCCGCTTCTTCTTTGCGCACCTTTGCCTCCCAAAAGAAATCAGCGTTAGAGATTGATTTATTTGCTCAAGGCCTTTTGCGTATGCATTTCCAGAAAATTTTTAAGCAAGCCAAACTTGTCGTTTATATTGGCAGCGAAGAATGCCATGAGCTACCTAAAGGTTGGGAGACGCACGACGCGTTAATATTAACGGACCCAATAGACGGCACTGATCTTTTCGCTAAAGATTTGTCAAATTGGTGTTGTGCGGTAGTTGTTTATAAGAAAAAAAGAATTTTAGGCGCTTTTATTGGGATGCCGAATGAAACAGTTTATTTCAGCACCTATAGAATTAATGGGGTAAGGAAAAGAGTCCCAGGCATACCTGAACCTGTAAAAGTCGTATGCCCTCGACATGATGATGTTAAACTGTCAGAGACTACTATCGCATGGTATGGCCAGAAAATCAAGAATCTTTTTGCTTTAGTAAGGAACAAAAAACTTTTAGCAAAACTTGAAGAAATTGAAAAAGCGGAGGCGGCGAATAAGAAAAATAAAAACGAGGATGGCAAATTCCGCATACTAAATATCGCTGGAAATCCAATGTTTATGAAAATCATAGACAATCACTGTTCTGTTGGGGCGGTTATTGAATTGCTAGGTCAGAAGCCCCACGACGTTGTTCCTGGTGCATATCTTGCTCAACAAGCTGGCGCTATTTTTACAGATTTAAATGGAAAAGAAATTAACCTTAGCTCATGCTTAAAAGACCCGGAAAACAATAGGGTCTCATATATCCTTTCTAATTCAAACAATACCTGGAAGGAATTAGTTGAAATTCTTAAAGCCGATCCGGATATTCAACCCGCTCACCCCGCAAATCCAACGCCAGGTTAAAACACCCAGACCAGCCTTCATAAGGGCCTGGAAGGAATCGCCTGTAATGTGCCCTCCCGAAGATGGGTGCGCCGAATACGATCACTCCGGGATATCCGTATATACAGATATCCCTCCTCCAGCAGCCCAGTAGGCCCTGGCCAAGCCAGGAATCCTACCAGAGCGGAGGATGGGCCCACGCCGGCGGGCGGCCGGTGCCCGTAAACAGGGAAGTCCCCCCTGCACCTTTGATCCGCCGCAGATGTTCGTCTTCCCTCTATAAAAGCGCACTTTCCAGTATTTCCGAATTCCCCCTCCCTGCAGCGCCGCGCTTAAATAAGCGCAGATAGTGCGCCTTTTTTGTAGAATACGCATTATGTACCAATACAAAAGAGAGCCATTAACGAATGAAAACGCCGACCGCCTAGCGAACGCCTGCAGCTCCGGGATCGAGAAAGTCGTTATCTCAACACTCTTGGACACCGGGCTGCGCGTCTCAGAGCTGGCTGGCCTGACCAAAGAAAACATCCTCTGGCAGGATCGCCGGCTCCTGGTCTACGGCAAAGGCGGCCCCTTCGGCAAGAAAACAAAACGCCGCATCGTGCCACTCACTGAGACAGCCTTCACTGTCCGGTCGCATTCATTCTCATTGAACGCCAACTTCAATTACAGCGCCAGGGGAATTCAGATGATCGTCCGCCGCGTCTCCAACCGCGCCGGCATCACCCAGAAGGTTTCCCCCCACGTGTTACGCCACACCTTCGCGTCCACCTGCATTAAGAAGGGCCTCAATACCCGCTACCTCCAAATGTTTTTAGGCCACGACCATCTGGCAACCACGGAAATTTACTTAAATGTCTCACCGGAAGACGCCTGCGCGGAGTTTAAGAAGCGGTTTTAATAAAGTAGTATAGTAAGAAAGTATGACTATCCCACTTATGCCGCTGAAGCGGGGTTCTAAAAAATTCCTGGGGCTAATTATCTGTACCTATTCTTAGACACTGAAACAACCGGCCTTCCGCAGAACTGGAAGGCCCCTGCAACCGACCTGGAGAATTGGCCCAGGCTGGTTCAACTGGCTTATCTGGTTTACGATATTAACGGCAATAAAGTTTCCGGCGCGGATTTCATTATTAAGCCTGTTGGGTTCACAATCCCTGGCGAGGCCGTGCTGATACATGACATTTCCACATTCCGCGCTTTAAAAGACGGCAAAGACCTGGCTACGGTGTTGGCGGAATTCCAGAGGCAGTTAGAACAGGTGGATCTTTTGGTTGCCCATTGTATAAGTTTTGATGAGAATGTAATCGGGGCAGAATTCCTGCGTTGTGGGATGAAAAACACCTTGCCGGCCAAAAAGAAGATCTGCACATTGCAAAGCACTATTGATTATTGCGCCCTGCCGGGGGAACAGGGTTACAGATGGCCAGGACTTTCCGAATTGCACCTTAAACTATTCCACACTAATTTAAAACGAGCCCATACCGCCGATGCAGACACTGCCGCCGTGGCCAAGTGCTTTTGGGAGCTAAAGCGTCTTGGCATTATTAAAATCTAAAATATAACCACTAATGACACCGCTTTAATAATGTGGTATTGTATGAAAGTATGAATATACTACTCTGCAATGGTAAGGGCGGCACAGGCAAAACCACAATGACCGTGCTGCTGGCTCACGCGCTGGCTGAAGCTGGAAAGACTGTGGCAGTCCTTGATCGCGACCCCCAGGGAACCGCGACTAAGTGGCTTAATGAGTGTGAAAGTAAGAAAGTAGTAATTTACGACCACGCCTCAAAATACGACGCGGTTTTTATAGATACCCCTCCGCGCCTGGACACATTAAAACCATCACTGGCGTCTTGTTCCGTGGCAGTTCTTATTTGTTCACCTTCCCCTGCCGATATCTGGACCACCCGTGACACAGCAGAGGCGATCCTGCCGCACCTGCCGGCTAAAGCCCGGCTCAGGATACTCTTTAACGGGATACTCGCAAATACGGTGCTATCCCGCGAACTTCCAGACATAGCGAAGCGGATAGGGGTAAAGGCTCTTTCGACTACGATTTCGCGCAGACAATGCTATCAACACGCAGCTTTACTCGGCTGGCAGGCCTTAGACTTGGCAGCTCGGGAAGAAATGTTTAAGGCCGCATTGGAGATAGTAACAGAGTAATAAAGTAGGAAGGTAGGAAAATATGACAAAACAAAACACATTACAGGCCCGGCTCGCCCGGTCCTTAGACCAGCAGAATAAAAACGAATCCAAAACCCACAAAGCCACTCCCGCGGCTTTGCACCAGGCATCGGCCCAAAACTGTCAAAGACTAAGCATATCGCTTTTTCAGACTGATATGGCTAAACTTGATGGAATACGCGCCTTTATACAATCAAACGGTAAGCGAATTTCAGCCTCGCAAGCCATAAAGCTTGCTTTACGGACCGCGCCTATATCAACCGAGTTGCTAACAGCTATGGATGAAATCACAAAGGAAGACGGGCGCGGGAAGAGATAACACTTTACTACTTAGTAAGTTATTACTATATTATCCTGACTGATTCAGTCAGGGGAAATAATGACCAAATCACTAATCAAAGCAGCTCACCTTGCGACACAGCGGACCTACTTCAAGGAACAGCTGAAGCCGGAAGATGTCGGCTATTCTTCCAATATCTTCATGATCTTCGGTCTGCCGGCACAGCGCCTAAAAGATAATCCTGTTTTTTGGGTGAAAAAGAATAGCTTCTATGAGTTGTCATTAACCCGCGACCAAAGGTATGAAATCCCGTCCGGTTGTTATGCCAGAATGAATCAGATATTCATCGATACCGAGGTTAAGACAAAAAACACCAATGTTATAGACGTTGGCCGGTCCTTCCATGACTATGCGCATAAACTCGGGTATCAATCTGGGCGCGCTAACAGGGAGTTGGTGAAGCAGTTAGTGAATTACGTTACTTGCAGCATAAGAATAAATAAAACAGACAACGACCCAAACCACATAGCCGGATTACAAACTTTTGTCGCAAAAGCTTATGACTTCTATTTTGATGTCCCAAACCCCGAACAACTATCTCTCGCCCAGGGGAAGATATTACTTAATGAAGACTACGCTAAATATATCCACAAACACGCCGCGCCTTTAGATTTAACGGTTGTTCGGACGTTTTCGCGGAACCCCCTAGCCTTAGACTTTTACCGCTTCCTTGCTTATCGCTGTAACGGCCTTGATAAGACGCTATCTTTCCCAGATCATCTTTTGTTCGAGCAGTTGGGATCTAGCCAAGGGGAAGACAAAATAACCCGCGCCAGGTTAAAAATAATCCTGCGGTCTATTCAGAGCTTTTGGCCTGGCCTTCAAGCCAAGTTTGAGGATGGTTACTTTGAGTTGCAACCTTCACCACCAGCGGTCCAGACCAAGCTCGCCAGTCGAACCCCTTTAAGTCTAAGACACGACCTTTAAGGGGGGTGTGAAGGGGGGAGCCCCGGCACTTGTTAGGATGCCTTGGTATAGAAGCCCATAGCTTTTACCCCCGACAATACTTATCAACAATTTCCATGGATAACAGAGTTATCAACCTTCCGTTTTGATACCACGCCTATCAAAACAGACCAAAGGGGTACTAATATTTTTGGCCTTCCGTTTTGATACCGCCACCCTTCCGTTTTGATACCGCCTATATATATCAAGTAGTTAAGAGCAATAGAACAAGTATTAGGCAGGCGATGACTGTTAATAACTCGGTTTTGGGACCAGCGGGGGGGGGTCAAGAACAAAAAATCGCGTTTTACAACCCGACACTCCCTTGTCGGGTTGATGTGATAGGATATAACTGCTGCAGGTGGATAAACGGCAGGCAGTTAGAATATTAAGACAGAAAAGTATACAAGGAGGGTTGTTATGAAGAAAGAGCTTTTATTTATCTCTTGGTTATTATTGGTGATTGTGCCATACCACGCTGCCATGGCGGCCGAGGCCTCATCTTTTGAATCCCAGCTGCTTGAGGCCCACAAAACCATCATGTCCCAGGCAGCCTCAGCGCAGAAAGAATTTATCTCACACACGGCAACGGCTCTTGGATCTAAAAAGGAACCAAGGATATTTGTGGAGATGTATGTGAGCTGGGGCCGGCCCGGAGAGCTCTCCGTTACGGAACAGAACCTAAAACTTAATGTTCTCGGCGACAGGAACTGGAGTACCAGTGTAATCGTTTTTACAGGTGACTTGAAAGCCACAGCGAGGCCTATCTTTCCAACGGATTCTTCCAATGGCTACCATCTCAAAGGGCCGGATATGGATATCAGCATCACACGAGCGGGGCCGGTGCGGAGAGGATATTTTATACAGGGAACTTACAAGATGCCAGATAAGACAAAACCTATTTATCTCACAATCTACCTGGCTCCCACAGACGATGGATGGGACACCGTAGCTAATAATATGTCACTTCGTGTTAGTAATGAGGGTTATGGCTCCTTAATAAAAGGCTATATTAATCAAAATGGGAAACCTGAGTTAGGTATTCTTGGGGCCTGTTTAGGAGCGGTTAGGTATTTTTCACAATAACGGCTCCAACTGAAAACGGCGCTTAGCCGGCACCGCGGCAAAAACTGAAAGGATAAGTCGGGAAGATGCCCCAAACCGACCGCCAATAATCGGGCATGATTTGGCCTTTTCTACTGAGTCCGAAAATGCCCCCTGAAACGCGCCGTTAGCCCGTTTCAGGCTTAAAAAGGTTGTTAAACAGCCATATTTGGTTATATACTC
>JAUSCK010000166.1 GCA_030651035.1 Elusimicrobiota bacterium | reverse complement strand
AGACCGGCGATGTTATTCGCCTCCAGATTGTGCCTTACGCTTTCCTTGAAGCTCTCGGCCAGCAGCGCGGACTGCGAGCGGACTTCCTCGTAAAGATTTTCCCTTTCCTGCCGCACGTTGAACCAGGCGGAAACAAGGGCCACGAACACCACCACGACGATAAGCGAAACGATAAGCTTGAAGGTTATACGCATAAGAACCCCTTACTGAAATTTAGCAAATTGCGGCACGCCTTTTACGATTTTTATGCGGCCGGGATTTTCCGGCGGGAAAAGGCTTGCTCATTAAACCGCTTAATCCTGACGATAACTGTCTTGCTGCCTGCTCTGGTTATGTTATTTCCGGCCGGGACGTATTGCGCGGATATATCCTTTGAATATGCCTGCGGCAATATAATCGGCCACGAAAAAACTCTTTGCGTCTTTCGGCGCCAGCATAAGAGCCGAGTAACCCCAAAGCCGGGGGTTGCCCTTTAGGGCGGACCGCGGCACACGTATTGTTACTGCGCCTTCCTCAACTTTAGGAAGAAAAGAGCCTGCAATAACCGTACCACCGGGCGTAACTGCGTAAAGCACGGCCTTTACAGGGTTGATTTCCAAAGCGTACTCCCACGCGCTATCGGAAACAAATCTAAACGGCCTGCCTCTTAACGGCCGGTTCCTGCCGGCCCGGGGTCTGCGATTTATATCTATGTAAAGATCGAGCGCGATATGGCCGAAACCTGACGCCAGTCCGCTTGAGTTGTCCACTTCGAGAGGGTAAAACCTGAAAACTACGGAATCCGCAAGCATTTCGACCTTAAACCTGTCCAGTTTCCATATTTTATAAGGGTCGGCGGTTCCCGGCAAATGTGGCGCCGGGACCGGGAGTTCAGGCACGCGCGAGATATTCTTTATCTCAAAGCCGTCAGGACCGGATTTTATGTATATCCGCCCGGCCTTTTCGGGAATTTCGTCTTCCCCGCCAGTGGAGACAATGCTCCAGCGCGGAGGCGTTTTATCCATAACCCCGTAAGAGTTGGCAATGGCATTTTTAAGTCCTGTTTCCGCCTCGCGTTTTATATCCGGATTTTCGGAGGCCAGCATTAATATTGTTTCCCCGTCCTCAGCGGCAAAATATTTATCAAAAGCCGGTTCAGCCGCGCTATAACTGCCGCCGCACGCGTTGAGATACAGCATAAGGTCGGAGCGGGTCTTTGCCAGCGCAGCCAACGCCGCCTTTTGTTGTTGAGCCGAGGCCCAGGGCGTGTAATCTCCGCTCCAGGGGACGGACATCCGCGTGATCTCGGCCGGTGAAGCGGCCGAGGAGACCACAACCTTCAACGCCTCTGAAACGGTAAGACTTTCCCCCGGGGTCGCCACGCTCAATTCCGCGGCCAGCAAAGCGCGCGTTTCGGAGGGGTTCTGTCCTGAAGTCTCGTCAAAAACAGTGAAGTGAAGGCCATTCCCGGCTTGCGCCGCCGTTGAAAATGCGATAAAAGGAACAGCGCTTATGCCGCCGGCCTCAAAAACCGCGGCCGCGGTGGAGGCCAGCGGGCCGGTTGCCAGCCATTTAACACCGATGGACCTTGCAAGGGGAAAATAATCCTCCAGCATACCGCCCTGAGGTATTACCAACCCGACCGGGACTTTTTTTAGATCTTTCTTGGCGGCTGCGCTGGCCCGGGAGAGGCGGAAGACGAGGAATTGCCGGTTGTTTTCGGCCAGTGATGACGCAGACGGCTTGCCTTCCCATTTTACTGTCTCAAGGGCGGGGTAGTAAAGGAGCGGCAGCGGCGGATCTCCAACCAGCCGCAGCGCCAGTTCGAGGCGGCCGTCTTTTTTTAGTTTTTCCAGACGCTTCTCAAGATTCTCCGGCAAAATCGTGAACGCGGCGGTAAGGTGCAGGTTCTTGTTTTCCTCCAGGATGGTTACGATTTCTTCCGCCCCCGGAGTCTGCGCGGGTATCCAAAGCATCGCTTGTTGCGCGGCGGCGCAGCCCGCCGGCAGGCCTAAGAACGCTGCCGCGATTAACCAGCGTATTATCCCCATTTAGGACGACCTTTCCCCGCAGCAGGGTTTCACTGTTCTATGATTTATGTTAAACCAGGCGGGAAGTAACCCCGCGAATATCACAACTCTGAATAAATAAAATAGGAACGTGGATGCGCCGAAGATGAGCCCGCCGTAAAACACGAAGCCGTACTGGAAGGTCTTAAATAGGTAGGAAATCCGCCCGGCAAAGGTCTGCCCGAACTCATTCCAGTAGGTTACGGCATAAAATAGCTTGGCGCCCGCCATTCCGCCTAGCACTGAATAGAAGATCAGGTCAGAGAGATCTTCTTTTTCGAAACCGGAGTTTCGGCCCTTACGAAAAATATACGTTATAGCGGCAATATAACCGCAGGCCACCAACAACCCATAGGTGGGGAGTTTAAAAGCGCCGATATGTAAAAGTATGGGGTGCATAACAAGACTGCCAATAATCAATTGCCTCGCTTATTTTCCCATAAGGCTATAGACGAGGATAGCGAGGACTATCAGTGTAGCTGCAACATACAGGCGGTCCTTCTGCCTGGCGAAAGCGAAGACGGAAAAAACCACGCGCGCTACAGGCGTGGCGATAAGGATCAGCAACCCCAATTGTATCAGGCCGCGCCCCCGTCCGGCAAAGGTTTGTTTAATTATCCCGCTTACATCGCAGAGGTCTTCGGGTTGACGATGGAAAACACTATAATCCATCTGTGCCTGACCATGGCGGAAAAGATAGACGATGCCGCCTGAAGAAACCACTGCGGCCGCGGCAATTACCCCGGCCCTGAGAAGATTCCCTATTATAATCTCCGTCTCATGGTCCAGCAAATTTCTGACTATTCTTTTCATATCAGAGAAGGCCTTTCAAACCTGTATAAATCATTTCCAATGCCAGGACGAATAGTACCACGCCGAAGATAGCGCGGAGCTTTTTAGTCTCGGCGTTGAACAGGTGTTTTGCCCCTATCGACGAGCCGAGCAGCACACCGAGCATGACCGGCATAGTAAGCCCCGGATCTATGTAGCCCTGCCTTAGATATATTCCCGCGCTGGCCGCGGCGGTAACGCCTATCATAAAATTACTAGTGGCTGTGGAGACTTTAAACGGCAGGCGCATAGCTTGGTCCATAGCCAGCACCTTGACGGCTCCGGAGCCTATGCCGAGCAGCCCTGAAATTCCACCAGCGACGAACATCAACCCGAATCCGGACGGGACGGAAGTGACGTTGTAGGAAACAAGCCCGCCGCGCGCCGGGTAAGTGCCGTTCATCCTGAGCCGTGTGGCGAGCTTGTCTGGTTTAACCTGGCCAGAGCTTTCATCCCTTGGGCGGCTTGAAACATAGGCCGAATGTATCAACACAAGGCCGAATATCAGGGCTATAACAGGGGTGGAAAGACGCAGCGCGAGAAAAGCGCCTACAAGGGCGCCGACCGTGGTGGCTATTTCCAGGAACATACCTATGCGGATATTGCTGAAGCCTTCTTTAACATAAGCAGCGGCGGCCCCGGAAGAAGTGGCTATCACCGATACCAGAGAGGCCCCGATAGCATAGCGGATGTCTACGCCGAAAACAACCGTGAGCAATGGGATGATCACTATGCCGCCGCCCAGCCCGGTAAGCGAGCCGAGAAAGCCCGCCCCGAAAGAACCGATAAATATAAACGCGGTGAACAGCAGGATACTCATGAAAATTCCGACCGGCGGGTTGGGCGCTTCATAACACTGATTTTATCATTTAAAACTTAGCCCGGCGGCGCGCGTAAAACGTATGGGAATTTAATTTGGCAAGGACGCGGTTGTTAGCGCGGACCTTGCCTCCAACAGCGGCAAGGGGAGCTTGATTTTCTCGCCGTCCTCCGATGATCCGGGGTTCGGGGAATTAAAGTCCTCAAAGCGATGGCGACTGGAGATCTCTTCATAAACCAGGTCAGACACGTGGCGGATGACATCGCCCCGGTCCTGCATCCAGTCGTAATAGCTGTTCGCGGACCGTCCTTTCTGTATCACTCCGATAACGATATAAGGATAGCGTTTACCGTCAGCCCTGTGCGCGACGAGTATCCCTATATCCGCGCAGAGACGGCTGGTCGTTCCGGTCTTGCTGTATACCTCGGTCCCCGGCGGCACTCCCGGGACACCGGTGCAAAGGCGGGTGCGTTTAGGCAGGTTCATAACGCGCTTTATTTCCGCGGAGCCGGGCAGGGCCCCGCTCCAGAGTGAGTAGAGGAAGCGGCTGTAATCATGGACCGAGGCCTTGTTGCGGTAGGTCCGCCCGTTCGGCGGGATATACTCGACCAGATGAAGGTCTTGCAGTATTTCCCCGTAATTGCGGCTGAGCAGGCGCTGAACCGCGGCCGGCCCCCCGAGCAGGCGCATAAACCGGTTCGCCGCGGCGTTATCCGAGTCCCGGATCATGTCCTCCATCCGGTTCCTGGCGGCCTCGGTGTACTTCCGGCGGCCCGAGGCGGCCTCGTGGAAATAAGCGAGGGCGATGAAAGGTTTGATGAGGCTGGCGGCCTGCATCGGCATATCCTCGTTTATGCCCGCCAGTTTTGTGTCATCGGTAAGGTCGTAGACTGACCAAGCCGTGCGCTCGTCCGATTTTATGAGTCCGCGCCGGCGAAGATATTTAACGTATGTATCGATCTTAGATTCAAGAGGAGGGGCCACAGGATCCGGCCGGGATTCGCTCTGGGAAAAGCCCCAGTCCTGCGTCCTGACGGGAACCGCGGGCTTGAGACCATGGGCTGCTAAAAAACGCGTATGGACCTTCGCTGTGGCCACGGCCGAATCCCGTCCCCCGTTGCGCAGGTAGACCAGCCCATACTTGCCTCCGGCGCGAACCACGCGCAGATGCCGCGCCACGTCGGGGCCCATGATATCGGAGACCTTCGCCTTATATGCGGCTACGCCCGCCAGGTCTGGGCGCCATAAATAGGCTATGTCATAGGCAAGCCCCTGCGCGGACGCAGAAGATGCGGCAAAGACAAATATCGCGGCGAAGCGCAGTATCCGCACACGGAGGGGGTTGTAAATAGACATTGGGCGCATCACAGCTATATACTTATCGGTTTTATACGATCTTTAGACATATCCCGGTATTTTTTCTGTTTAATCCCGTTCTTGTTTTGGTTTCACTTTTGTATCGGCTCTCCTGTTGTTCGCCCAGCAGGCATCAGTCTCTTCCTCGCAGGACGGTTTTTCCTTGCCGTAAGAGATGGCTCCAATGGACGATTCCGGCACGCCGAGGCGGGTGTAATAATCACGGACTTCCTTGGCCCTTTTCTGACCCAGGGCCAGGTTGTATTCAGTGGTCCCGCGGCTGTCACAATAGCCCTCCACCACCACAAGCCACTCTTTGTGCGTTTTAAGGATTGCCGCATTGTTTTGTAAAGTTTTCCGGAGTTCTTCAGGAAGGCCGTACCCATCGAAGTCAAAATAGACGGGCCGGATCGTCTCATAGGCGACGAATTCTTCGCCGCGGATATTTCCCTCGGAACCCAGGGCGCCGCCGCCCTGTATATCCAGCGCAGGGGCGGCTGCGATATCGGTGCTCATGTCGGTTTTTAAACCTTCCTTTTTCAGGTTCTTTTTGCTGCAGGAAACTGCGCCCAGCGCCATAAAAACTGATAACAGGCATATAACCGGTGTTCTAATCTTCATCGCATAATCTCCGACAAGCGTGTTTGAATACCTATAAGATATAGTATATGGTATGCTACAATCATTTACGTAACATATAATATAAATGATTTGCATTTAATATATAAATGATACCCATCAATTACCACCATCTGTATTATTTCTGGATCACCGCCAAGGCCGGGCGTATCGGCGCGGCGAGCCGGGAACTCTATCTGGCCCAGCCCACACTAAGCCTTCAGCTCCAGCAGCTGGAACGAACTCTGAGGAAAAAACTTCTCGTGCGCAGCCGCAAGGGCGTAAAGTTAACACCCGAGGGCAGGATCGCCTTCGACTACTGTGAGCGGATATTCTCACAGGGAGCCGAGCTGATTTCCGCATTGCAGCCGGGACAGGCGCTCACGCCCGCCAGCCTGCGCCTGGGGGTCACGGGGCCCATCTCCCATCACATAGTCTTGCAGATCCTGGACCACACCTACGGAATCAACCGGCAGGTTCGCGTCAGCATACTCGGAGGACCGTTCAATAGTCTCCGTGAGCAATTGGAGAACCACAGGCTGGACCTGGTCGTCTCCAGCGCGGATTTCTCCTCGCAGATGGGCGTGGAGTTCCGCAGCCGTTTGGCAGGATCCATACCCATCTACTTCGTAGCCATCCCCAGGCTCAAAGCCCAGGTCGCGCGCTTCCCAATGGACCTTTCCAAAATCCCTATTCTCCTCATGGCGCCGGATAACCCCGTCCGTAAAGATGTGGACCTGTTATTGTGCCGTCACAAGACTTCCGTGTCCGTGGGGACGGAGACAGAGGACAGCGAACTTATCCGGTTTCTGGCCCTGCGGGGCCACGGGGTGGCGGCCATGGACGCATTGACCATCCGGGATGATCTTAAGCTCGGGCGCCTGATGAGGTTGCACAGGAAGGACGTGGACATAAAGCAAAATATCTGGTTCATCTGCGGCAGGCACCCCAAACCCAACCCGGTATTACGGCGGATCATCCAGAGCCTCATGGGGAAATTCACTATCCAGGTCTGACCGCTTTTTTTCGTCATAAACAACATGAGCAGATACTCTCCTATCACAGGGGGACAAAATCCTGTCCGCCGCTTTTTGGTATTATAGCGATATCGTCCGATTTCGTGCGATTTTGCCGCGCGGAAGGGGGTAATTCTTCGGGCTTGGGTACGATCGCCCTTATGTTTACTACAGATCTCAATGCAGGAGATTTATTATGTGTCAAACCACCGTTTTTTATCTATTTCTTCTGACAGCAAGCGTCATGCTTGGAGTTTACTGGTTTGACCGGCAATACAAAAATGCAAAAGAGAATTTTAAAGTTATAGCCGGGTTGCTTGATTCTCCAAAGATAACTTCACAATTTTTGGCTGTTATATGAATATAGAAGGGCGGTATAAGGGACGAAAAGCCGGATGGCTTTTTGAAGCGTTCCAGGACAGCAATAATGGATGCACATGGTTATATGTTTAACCAAATTGAGAACTTGAAGTGCGGCGTTTCTGCATAACAAAACCAAAACCGACCAAAAGAACGATATTACGCGGACAGAGGATATATTTTTTCAGGGGGCCGTTCCAGAACGATATTGTTGGAGGTTTACTGCGCGTGGGAATGCCGCAATATTCCATTGAGGATATAAAAGACATGTTGAATGAAGTAAGCGGGGCAGCAGAAATTATGGAAGCCCATGTTCAGGGCTCTTTATCTGTTCCGGTAAAGGATCGCCTGATAAATCTTATTGTCATTCTTGCGGCTGTCGTTCTAATGTCATTTTTTATAAAGACAGTGATTTCGGAAACCCTTTCAAAAATTCATTAAAGGTGTCTGAAAAGACAGCAAAATACGGTCCTGCCCTCGGCTCACCGCGGTCGATCCGGTGACGGCCTGCTAATGCCCGTGGCTGTCTTTTATCTTTTTACAATTGGCGCATACTAAAACAAGTGTCACCGGCTTTTGTGGTTTTAGCATTCATCACGGGGGAGATCTTGCGCCAGGGCCTTGGTTACTGCGGCCAGAAAAGCATCGTCATTGAGAGGTTTTTCAAAATACCCGGCTTTTGAGCCGGCCTTGCGGCCCACCCGTATGTTTATCCCCTGGGCGGCGAGGGCGCTGAACATATCTTCGTCAGTAAGATCATCGCCCACGGCCACACAAAGCGGGCCGCGCCGCCTTTATCAGGCCGGGCAGCAGCGTGAAGTGATAATCCTGAATTAAAATACAGGGTTCTTTTACGTCCGCTATTTCTTCCAGCACTGTTTCCGCGAACTTTTTATTTACGTCGCAATAATATTTCCAGTCCTCTTTCCTGAAGATGGGCCGTATGTGGGCTATGTGGCAGAGCGGCCAGATGCCTTCGTTGGAGAAGCCGTAGTAGTAGCCGTCTTCCTCTTCTTTGCTGAGCGCCACGCGGCACAGGGTGTAGGCGGGTTCTTCCGGCGGGACTTTAATGCGGTTATCGGCGTCGGTAACTTCGAAGTCAGCTTCGCCGCTGCCATGCGCCACCCAGGTTCCGCCCGCGGCTTTCATTATCGGGTCCAGCGCGGTCACAAGGCCGCCGGCCGGGATTATCGTGCGGATATCCTTCCCCTCTTTTATGTGCATGTACGGCTCGCGGTTGGAGACCACGAAAAGCGGCCGTCCGTCCATTTTTACTTTAATATGCTCCTTCAGCCTTTCGGGGGTCCAGAGGGATTCGCCTTTCTGGCGCAGGCTGGCCTCGTTCTGGGCGGCGCGCCTGGCGGCCTGCAGGTTGGTGGCCAGCGTAGTGGCCTCTTTGGCTATCGGTGCGAAAATATCACCTTTGATCGGCGGGGCGTAGCCGTGCTCGTCACCAATGCGGAGATTCTTCATCCACTCGGCCATCTGGATTATGGGGTCCACCAGGTTCCATCTTATTATGAGCAGGGTGACCAGCGAGATAAGTA
>JAUSCK010000201.1 GCA_030651035.1 Elusimicrobiota bacterium | reverse complement strand
GTGGGCCGCACGGCCTTGTCCGTAGAGATGAACAGGAAGCGCTCCACATTGTAGGCCGCGGCGGTCTTCGCCAGGATATAGGTGCCCAGGGTGTTGTTCTTAACTGCCTCCTGCGGGCTGTCCTCCATAAGCGCCACATGCTTATGCGCCGCCGCGTGCAGCACCCAGGCCGGCTTATGCGTTTCAAAAAGATTCTTCAGCAGGCTTTCGTCCCGCACATCCCCAGGCACGGAAACTATATGCCCGGCAAAGCCCTTTTCGCGCAGTTCCTTGTCTATATAGAACAGCGCGGTATTGTGGTTTTCAAGCAGCACCACTTTCTTAGGCCCAAGCGCCAGCACCTGCCGGCAAAGCTCGCCTTGACTCCTCCTTGGCTAAAACCGGGGAGACCACTCCCGTAGTTTTTCGATAACATCTTTGAAGGACGGGCCCGGGGCGAGTAACAGACCGTTTAGCGCTTTAAATTCTTTTTCAAATAACGCGTAAGCCCGGGTATCCGGAAGCGTAAAAGCGCTGCGCGCCGCGAATTCTTCCGCGTCCGCCCCTTTTATCTTTTCCGCCTTGTATGTTTCATACGCCGGAGTTCCTATAAACTTCTTAACTCGATCGACTGCCAGAAGCATATAAAGGTCGTAATAATGCCGGCTGAACTGCCGCGGCCTGTCTTTCTGCGGATCCTTGCGGTCCCGCCATTGCCGAAAGCGCCTGCAGATGGTCTGAAGCTTGTCGACAAAAGTAAATTCAGGATTAAAACACCTGATCCCCAAGGCACGCGTATCCTCCACTTCAAGCCCGGCGGCCAGGGCCTTCTCCAGCGCCCAACTGCTGAAATCCCTGGGCTCATTAGGGGCGGTCCGGGCAAAGCCCGCCTCCAATAGAACTTCTGGCTTCAGTCCGAGTTCAGGGCCCGGCATAAAAAAGGAATCGTACTTCAGCCCTATCCCCCCGTTCTGCGCTTTCTCGTCATCATAGACGCGGTTCCTGCTCACTGTGATCCCCTGGATCTTTATCTTCACAGCAAGCGCGTCATAAAATTCAAACCGGGCCAAAACATGATCCGGCTTGTCGCCCTTAACGTTCAACTTCGGCGGAGGCTCAAAACGGATATCTATATCCTCGGAAAACCGCTCAATAACCCGCCACCCTTTAGACAGGGAGGTGCCGCCTTTCATCTCAAAATGTAAACCCAGTTGATTCAGACCCCACAAGCAGTGCATAACCCAGTAATCTTTTTCGACCACAGCCGGAGGCAGGCCTTTCTGGGCGGCCAGCGTCTCAAAAAGCTCTTTGGCGTCGGGCCTGTCGTGGAAGAATTTAAGCATATAGATGGCGGAAAATATTTCTAGCGCCGGGGCGCCCATACTGCTCCATGCAAACCGTCAACCCAGCACGGTCAAATTCTTTTAACCGGGCTTTTAAATTTTCAAGAACTCCGGCGGTATTATCCGGCAGGCGCTTAAGATTGTTGAGCAGGTCGACTAGAAGGAATTCCCGGCTGAGTTTATCCGGATACGCGGGCACCAGGCGGAATTCAAATCTTTTACCCCCTAGTGAGTACTCGCCCGTTCTTTTATGATTATAAACCAAAGTGGTGTTGTAAACCTGTGTAAGCCCCAGTCCGAACTGATTAAAATAATTATACGAAGTCAGCAGGAAATCGTCTGTTTTAAGAAAAGCCCTCACGAGTTCCCTCTCTTCAGGCGGGGTAACACCAAAAGCGTTCTTACCGGGACAATAATAAAGCCCGCCGGCCAGTTTCCGGACCTCGCCGCTTACCACAAGAGTATGCAAGTCCCGGTCCACGGCAGTTGAGCAACCCTCCAGGTCCTGGCGCCTATAGACCCGGCCCGACTGCATAGAATCCCTAAGTTTCTCCGCGTTCTTCATAGTGCCTCTGTATTTATAGTATACAGCACATTTCCGAATTCTGCAAGTGTTTTGTATTAAATTTCATGCACCAACCAATGCTTTATATGCAAGAAGGCTCCGCAAGGAGCCTTCTATTCCGCCGCTGGACTGTTAAAAGCAGCCTCTTTTTCAGCGCTTTCGCCCGAGGCGCATTTTCTCAAGTTCCTTTTTCAAGGGCGTCCAATACTTAAAGTCGCTCGCCCGTTCAGCCGCCTCTTCTTTTTTCAGCAGTGCGGAAAGCCGCCCGACATTGCCGCGGATAGCCTCGCGCAGCAGCGGCCTTGCCGCCGCCGCTTTTTTAGCCTGTGCCGGGTGCTCCGCGCACAAACTCACAAGCGTTTCAGGCAGCCTTGCCTGAGTGAGC
>JAUSCK010000194.1 GCA_030651035.1 Elusimicrobiota bacterium | reverse complement strand
CAAGGAAAATCAGCAGAAAATGACTTTACAGACGCGTATCATCAGGGCGGCCTACCGTGTGGGCCGGAACGCAAAACGCGCCGCGCAAGGGGTGGCGAGGGTAGGGGCCCGGCGGGCGCGCTAACGGCCACACCGTGGCCGCGCTCACCCCTCGGGCATGAACACTGAATTGTGTCGCTTCGCTCCACCCCGCTCTTACGTAAGCTCCGGCCTGCGGGAAGGCCCGCCGAACCCATACCCTCGCCACCCCCGAAAGCTCGTAGTAAACGGAGGGGGAGACCGCAGGGGCCGGGTTAGCAAAAGCCCCTCGGAGGACGAGGCTTGCGTAAGCGCCGAGTCCGAGAGCGGCAGGAGCGCGCACGGTGTGCGCGACGACGGTTTTGCGTTCCGGCCCCTGCGGTAGGCCCCCGCACTTTTCCCGAAGCGGTCAAAGTTCGGGGCAAGCCCCAACTTCGCTTCTCGCGGTTCTCTACTTCAGGTTCTTGGCAAAGTATTCGAATGCTCGGGCGAAAGGTTCCGGGGGGGCGCTGAGGACGCCGGCGCCGACCTGGCCTATGCCGGCTTTTTTATGCGCCACGCCGGTGTCGATGAACGGGAGGATGCCGGACTTCGCCACCTTGATAACGTCTATCCCCGTGGGCGTGCCCCTGAAGTTGAGGTAGGGGATCTTGTAAATATTGTTCTCGCCGGCGGTAATCTCGTACATCGCCAGTGTGTAGTTAACAGCGTCAGCCGCGGTGCCGCCCACGAACTGCACGATGGCGGGCGCCGCCGCGATGGCAAAGCCGCCAAGGCCGTTGGTTTCGGTAATAGCCGAGTCGCCTATATCGGGGTTGGCGTCGGCCTTGGAGTAGCCCGGGAAGTAAAGCGCGTCCGGCACCGGCGCGGGCCCCGTGAACCAATGGCCGCCCGTGCCCGAGAGCTGCACGCCGAAGTCGGTGCCGTTCCTCGCCATAACCACCACCAGGCTGGAATCCTTCACGCCGCGCCCGGCGTCCAGCGAAGCCTTTGCAAGCGCCATCGAGAGATTCAGGAAGAAATGATCGTTGCCGTTTATGAATTCAAGAACCCGGGCCGCGGTTTCAGTGTCGCGGGCCATCCTTATTACCGCGGGAGTGATGGCTCGATAGAACAGGGATGTGCCGGCGCGGTTGCGATTGTGCACCTCGTCGCCCATGTGCAGCGCCTGCGCTACGATAGCCTTCAGGTCGACCTTTCCCAGTAAGCCTATCGCCGCTTTAAGCGCGGGATAAAGCGCGGTTTCCATCCACTTCAGGCGCTCTATGACCTCGGGCGAGTAGGCGCCGTAGCGCAGCACCTTGCCCAGCCCCTCGTTCTGGGTGGCGTAGGCGTAATTGCCGGCCGCCTCGTTCTTCACTATAAAAACCGGCATGGACGCCGAGATGACGCCGGCCATCGGCCCGACGGCGCTGTGCTCGTGGCAGGGCGAGTATTTGATCCTGCCGGAGGCCGCGAGTTTTTCAGCCTCCTCCGGGTTTTTGGCCAGCCCTTCATAGATAAGCGCGCCCATTATTGCGCCGCGCATAGGCCCGCACATCCGCGCCCAGGTCACGGGGGGGCCGGCGTGCAGTATCAGATCTTTTTTCATGCCGGGAATGACGTCAAGCGCTATTCCCATGCCTGTCAGCGCAGGCTTTGCGCCGAGTACTTTCCCGAGGGCCTTCTTATTCGCCTTCTCGATACGGGCGGAATATTTCGAGGCCCTGGCGAACAGAGCCGTCTCTCCGGAAAGAGGCGGTTTGAACTGCGCCTGCACGCTTTTAACCCCGGTATCCGAAAGCCCCTGCCTGAAAGACTCCAGGCCGATGTTTATCACCTTTAATTCTGAATCAAAAAGGCTCATGATTTTATCTCCGAATATTTATTGCCGGCGGGCTTTTTCGCTCCCAACCTGATTATCCCGCCGGCCAGGCGGCAGGCCCCGGCGTTGGACGGCATCACTATCACGCCCGCGGCCTCAAGGCCTTTCACGACTTTGGAGCGCACCTGCGGGTCGGTCTCGGTGCCGGTGACGGAAGCCACTACGGACAATTCAGGGTTCCGGAGAAACGCCTCCGCTATGGCGGGGACGATATCCTCCAGCGGCTTAAGGTTCGAGCCGTAGCCCAGCACCACGTCGAGCAGCAGCACCGAGACCTCCGGCTTCCTGGCTTCCGAGATTATTACTTTATTGCGCAGGCTGAAGTCTATCATGGGGTGCGGCCGCCCGACCGTGAACTCATCCTCGCCCATGTCGATCACCGCGTGGCCGGACAGCTTAAGCGAATCCTTAAGCTTCCATTTCTTGTCCAGCGGGGCGTTGGACCAGGTATCGCCTATCAGCTCCGGAAGTATCACCTGCGCCTCGCTGACGAACGTGCCGCCGGAGAAAAGCCCGCGCAGGCAGGAGGCCCTCTTCTTTTTCGCGGCTTCCTTTTTAGCCAGCGCCGCGGCCTTCAGGTTCATGTCGTAAATTATCTCGCGCGCCCTGCCCAGGCTCCAGCCCTTGCTCAGGCAGACGGCCTTGTAAGCCGCCTCCTCCAGCGTTTTGGCCGGGTAGAAATTCTCCTTTATTTTTTCCTTTACCTCGCCGCCCAGGAAAACCGCCACCACCGGCTTCTTTATTTTCTTTATCTCCGCGGTGATCTTTTTAAGTATCAGCGGGTGGGGGGGTTTGGAAACCACCAGCAGCACTTCCGTGGCCGGGTCGGCGGCCAGCATTTTAAGGGCCTGCAGCAGCGTCAGCGCGCCGATCTCGAGCTTCACGTCGCGCGAGCCCGTGCCTATGGCCTGGGAAACCCCGGCTCCCTCGTTGGAGATCAGGGCGGTCACTTCCTGGAGGCCGGTGCCGGAGGCGGCCACCACGCCTATATTGCCGCGCCGCACCGAATTGGCGAAGGCTATGGGCGCCCCGTTTATTATCGCGGTGCCGCAGTCCGGGCCCATCAGAAGCAGGCCTTTTCTGACGGCCGCCCTCTTGAGGGCCAGCTCGGTCTCGACGGTGACGTTGTCTGAGAACAGCATCACGTTCAGATTTTTTTCAAGGCATTCAGCGGCCAGCGCCCCGGCGAAACGGCCCGCAACGGAAATTACGGCCATGTTCGCGCCCTCCAGCGTTTTAACGGCGTCGTCCAGCCCGGCGGCTTTGCGGTCGGCGCCGGCCGCGGGCTGCGAAGGTTTCCTGTTGAGAAGCTCTTCGGCGGCGGCGAAGGCGGCCTCGGCGGCGGCCGGGGTTTTGGCGCTGACGGCTATGGCCAGGTCGCTGTCGCCGGCTTTAAGTATTTCGGGGGTGAGCAGGCCGGAGGACTTTATTATCCCTTTGTTTTCTCTGGTGGCCATGACCACGGCGGAGTCTATTACGCCGGCGAGGACGTTGATCTTTTTCGCCACCTGCATCAGCGAGACCGAGTCGAAATAAGCGCCCTTCTTTATAATTGTTTTAATCATATATTCTTCCTTACATTATTCACATTGATGAACAGGATAGACAGGATAAAAATGGGGAAATAAGAAATCCCGTGTAATCTGCGCATGTTTCAAACATGTATCCTGTCCATCCTGCTAATCCATGTTCAATCTTTCCTGCGGCGAACTGGTTCATGATTTACTCAGGACGGCTTAAGGACCTCCTGCAGCGCGAAGACCAGGCCCACGCAGAAATCCGCGCCGGATGTGTGGCCGCTTTTAAGCGCGGCCGAGGCCGCCGCTTTCAGCTCGTTCCTGTCGGT
>JAUSCK010000192.1 GCA_030651035.1 Elusimicrobiota bacterium | reverse complement strand
GGGTTTGGTCTTCGGTTTCATGGGACCTCCGGGTGCGTGGCTTTGAAAAGGATAAGCTCATGGGCGGCTGTATCCAGGTTGTTCATCTCATAGATCTTTAACTTCCCCTCATTGCCGCCGATGACGGGTTTCATGATGCGCTCGAGTTCCAGGCTGATGCGCTCCGCGGAGACCGCTTCGGATTCGAGCCCGTAGAGCTTGCGCTTGCCCCGCCCTTTGGCCGCTTCGGAAAAAGGGCGGGGCTTACCAGCGCTCTCATCTACGAGATACTTCATAAAAGCGTAATGGCGCGCGGAGACTTCTTCATACCAGCGCCGGTTTTTCTCGGTCATTTCCGGGCCGGCTTTGACGGGGTAGCGGGCCTGGATGACTTCCTCCGGCGTTTTCAGCATGTCCGGGTGGACGAGCTCAAAGGTCTGGACATTCTTTATGCCGTAATGGCGGAGGTTGTTAACGAAGGCGTCGCAACAAAACTGTAAGTGCGCCTTCGCATGTCCTGCCGGCCCTGCCTTATGCGGATAACGCGCTGGCCCCGGTAATCTCGGCGAATACTATCGGGTTCCATTACGGAAAGCATCACAAAGGATACGTGGATAACCTCAACAAACTGGCGGCAGGAACGAAGTTCGCGGAGCTGACACTGGAAGAAATAATTGCCGCGACAGCCGGCAAAGCCGACAAGGCCGCGATCTTTAATAATGCCTCGCAGGCCTGGAACCATGCGTTCTACTGGCACAGCCTGGCCCCGAAAGGCGGCGGCAAACCGCCCGCCGCTTTGCAGAAGAAGATAGCGGCCGCCTTTGGAACCCTGGAGGGTTGCAAGAAGGAACTGGCGGCCGCGGCAACTACCCAGTTCGGCAGCGGCTGGGCGTGGCTCGCGCTTGGCGGCGGCAAGCTCCAGGTGGTCAAGACCGGCAACGCGGATTCGCCGCTGACCATGGGCCTGAAGCCGCTGCTGAATATAGACGTGTGGGAACACGCCTATTACCTGGACTATCAGAACCGCCGCGCGGACTACGTCGGCGCCGTTCTTGAAAAACTGATCAACTGGGATTTCGCTGCTGAGAACCTTGGCTGACAGCCGCCTGCGCGGGCGAAGCCTACCGCGCAGTTTTACCCGGCTTGCGTATCATGCGCAAGCCGGGACTAACTGAAGAAAGGAGGATCCCTATGCCGGATTTCGGTTCGCCCTTTTCAGGGCTGGCAAACGACAGGAAGCTGACGGATGAAGAACTCGTCAGGGCGGTCCGTTTCATGGTGGCCGCGGAGTACGAAGCTACCCAGCTGTATATGCAGCTAGCCGAGTCGACCGACAACAAGCTGGCCGCGGTGGTGCTTAAAGACATAGCGGACGAGGAAATAGTGCATGCCGGGGAGTTCCTGCGCCTGCTCCATGCGCTGGCCCCAGGAGAGAAAAAGTTATACGCCGAGGGTGCGGAAGAAGTTGAAGGAATGATCAAAAAACTGAAATAAAGCGTTGCGGCGAATCATCCATCAGGCCCTTGAAGCGGCCGGGCCGCGGGCCTATAAACCGGACAGAAAATGCCAAAGTAAAAGTAAAGCCGCGGTTAACAAGGCTGAATCAATAAGCTGCGGCGCTTTTATTGAAAATAAAATGTCGTCAATTCCGGATAATAATTTGAACCATACCGGCTGATATTGGTCTAGGACTTCCACCTGGCTGTCGATAGCTTTCGCGGCTCTTCTGCCGCTTTCCACGGCGCCTTCGATACTCCACACCTGAGCCTGCGTCTTAGTATGGGCTCCGGCCAGGAACAGGTTTAAAACCGGGGTTTTCTGCGAGGGCAGGTATGGTTCGGTATCAGTTGAGTTAACCCATTTAGGCTGCGGGGAGCTGATCCCTTCACGTGAGAATTTCCATTCATGCCAGACTTCTATCTTCATTATTGGAAAGTCTTTTAGTTCTTTGCCGTTATTGGCTTCTTTAATTAATTCATTAAGCGCGCCGCAGCTGAGGATCTGGGCTTTGACTTCTTCTATAAATTCTTCTTTTGTGCAGTTATTTACCGGGTTGTGGTAGATCCTTCCCGGAGCGCTGCTGATGCAGGATGTGCCGGTCCAAAGCGATTTAACGTTATGGCCCAGGTCCACTGCTTTATCCCAGACCTGTTCCTCGGCAAAAAGGGTGAGATTAAATTCAGAATCACTTACCACTACGGCAGTCCTCGCCCTGGGAAATTTTATTTCTTCTGAAAATGCCACTCTGAAAGAAACCTGGACATGCGGGCCGCCCTGAATGAGCGGTTTAAATAATTTTAATTCTTCCTGCCTCTCAAGCGCGGGTGTCCCGCTTATAATCTCAGCTGTAATAAAAGGATTGAGCGCCAGGATATAGCTGTCGCCCTGGATCTTTTCTTCACCGCTGAAAACTGCGACAATCTTAGTCCCGTCAAATTCCAATTTTGTCAGGGGTTTCGCCCAAAAGAAGCTTACGCCTTTTGCTTTAAGGTATTTAACCCAGGGGCTGAACCAATATTCGCTGCTGGGACCTTTGAACAGCAGCCAGCCGGCGCCGGTTTTTTGCGCCCACCCCGGGCCGTCTTCATCGGCTTTATGGCGTTGTATGGCTTTTGCAGTCAGCTGTTTCCTAAAAAAGGCGCCGGTTGTGTGCAATGAAACTTTTGACCAATCCGAGCCTATCCACGGGCCAAAGCAGGAGCGCCAGGTTTTATATGCTTTATCCTTCAGTAAAGGTTTCCAAGCCTGCGCCGCATTGACTTGGTCATATTTTATTTTGCTTCTGTTGTTGGAGGTCCAGGTCTTGAACATCAAGTATGACCACTTGATGAACTCCCACTTGCCCATTCTGAACATTTTAGGGATGCTCTTAAGCCCCTGGTCATAGAATTCAGCTTTATCGGTATCCGGGAAAATGCCGAAATCAACGGGGCGCGAGAGCGCCAGGTCGTAGATATTCCCTTTTTCGTTGAAAGGAATATGCTGCATTAAGTCAAAAGTATTAATATACCAGGGCCCCATTCCGTGCCAGGAATACTCCGTAGGCAGGTTGTCCTGGGGATGCCGGTAACTCCTGAAGAATCCGCCCGGCTCATCGGCTGTTTCATACACCGAAACGCTGTATCCCAACTGGACTAATTCATGGGCGGCGCTTAACCCGGAGATCCCGGCCCCGAAAATAACGATCTTAGCGGTCATTTAGAGGCCCTCTGCTGTCAGATTGATCCCGGCAAGCTTTTGGGCAAGCTGGGCCACATACTTCCCTTGGAATTTGGCGCCTTCCAGCTCGTTCGGGCTTGGCAGGCGCTCGCCCTTGCCGCCGGCTATGGTGGTGGCGCCATAGGGGGAGCCGCCGGTTAATTCCGCAATGCTCATCTGCCCCTTGAAGGAGTAGGGCAGCCCGGCTATGACCATGCCGTGGTGAAGCAGCGTAGTATGGAAGGAGAGGATCGTGGATTCCTGCCCGCCGTGCTGGGTGGCGGAGCTGGCGATCACACTGCCAACTTTGCCTACCAAGGTTCCTTTCGCCCACAAGCCGCCGGTGGAATCAAGGAACTGGCGCATCTGCCCGCACATATTGCCGAAGCGCGTGGGCGTGCCGAAGATCACGGCGTCGGCGGCGGCCAGGTCTTCAACTGTGCAGACCTTCACTTTCGCCTGCGCCTTCTGCGCTTCTACCGCGCCCATCTTCGCAAGCACTTCCTTGGGCAGCGTTTCCGGCACGCGCATAAGCTTGACTTCCGCGCTCTTCACTGATTTCGCGCCTTGCGCAGCCGCCTGCATCATCTGGTAGATATGCCCGTACATGGAATAATATACAACAAGAATTTTCATAATTTCTCCTTAAAACTATTTGCCGCTCCTATCATCCTATATAACACCCGGTATCACCGGCAATCAGTAAAACTCCCTGCTATTACGAGGAAAAATACCTATATTGCCGGCTTGCGGTAATATATATACTGAAGGCTAAGCTATGAACCGGGATAGGGGGAGAATATGAAAGAAGAGCTTAATATACGGATAACAGGTAAAGCCGGGCATGGCATCGTGTCCGCTGGCATGATGCTGGCCCGCACGTATAAAGACAGCGGTCTGCATGTCTTTTCTATACAGGACTACATGTCCCGCATACGCGGCGGCAATAATTTCTTCCAGGTGCGCGTCTCCGCCCGCCCGGTTTACGCGCCCAGGGAAAAAGTCGACATTATCGTAGCGCTGGATAAGGAGGCCGTGGACGCAAATAAGGGCGCGCTGGCTCCCGGCGGCCTGTTCGTGCTGGATGCGGAAAACTTCGGGATAAAGGAACTGAAGAAAGGCTGGCTCAGCGCGCCAATATACGCGCTGGCTGAAGAAGCCGGCGGGCCGAAATGCGCGAACGCCGTCGCCCTGGGAATAATAGCCGCGCTGACCTGCGAAAACTTTGTGACGGCCGCCAGAGCCGTGGAGAGGGAGTTCTCCGGTAAGGGCGGCGAGGCAGCCGCGATGAACCGACAGGCCGCCCTTAAGGGCTATGATTATGCTTTGAGAAATATAAAGAGCGAGGCGTTCCGGCTTACCGGCGCGCCGCACAACAGCAGCCTCTTGATAGCCGGCAACGAGGCGTTGGCCCTGGGCGTGATCTCGGCCGGCTGCAAATTTTACACCGCTTATCCGATGTCGCCTTCTACAGGGATAATGAACACGATTGTTGATTACGCGGGAAAGTACGGGATAATAGTTGAACAGGCCGAGGACGAGATAGCGGCCGTTAACATGGCGGTAGGGGCCTCTTTTGCGGGAGTCAGGGCTATGACGGCCAGTTCCGGTGGCGGCTTCGCGCTGATGTGCGAAGGAGTGAGCCTGGCGGCAATGACGGAGACGCCTCTGGTGATAGCCGTGGTCATGCGGCCGGGGCCCGCCACGGGATTTCCCACGCGCACCGCGCAGGAGGACCTCGATTTCGTATTGCATGCCGGGCACGGGGAATTCGCCCGCGCCGTCTACACTCCGGGCTCTCCGCAGGAATGTTTTCTGGCCGGCAAGCGCGCGTTCAATACCGCGGAGCGCTTCCAGGTGCCTGCGCTGATACTTTCCGACCAGTACTTGGCGGAGTCATTCACCAATATTGAATTCCCCGGTACGGCCGCTGAGCCGCCGGGCAGGGGGCGTATATTTGGAAATAGCGATGGTCCGGAGCAGGGCAGGTACGCATATTCTCGGGACGGCGTGTCGGCCCGCGCGTTCCCCGGCAGGTCCGGGGTGCTGGCGGTTGCCGACAGCGACGAGCACGGCACGGAAGGCCACATAACCGAACTGGCGGAAGTGCGCGTAAAGATGACGCAGAAGCGCCTGCACCTTAAGCTGGCAGGATTGGTAAAAGAAATACTGCCGCCCAACGTGATCAATCCCGGGGCTAAAACAATGCTCTGCGGCTTCGGCTCAACGCTGGGCGTTATGCGGGAGGCCTGTGCCGCAGCTAAAGACGCGGGGTTCATTCATTACCCGCAAGTCTGGCCTTTCCCCGAAGCCGCCACGCTGGCCGCGCTGAAGGGGGCACAGCGCGTGCTGACCGTGGAAAACAACGCCTCCGGCCAACTGGCCCGTTTGATACGGCGCGAAACCGGGCTGAAGCCCGCCGGGTCCATACTTAAATACGACGGGCGGCCGTTCACGCTGGATGAAGTGGCTGCCGTCCTGGAAGGAGGACTTTGATATGGAGATAACAGACTTTGATTCTTCGGACCCCGTGGCCTGGTGCGGCGGCTGCGGTAATTTCGGCATGCAGGCGGCGCTCAAAACGGCGCTGGCCAAACTCGGCAAAAAATCGCAGGAACTGCTGCTGGTTTCCGGCATAGGCCAGGCGGCCAAAATGCCGCATTATATAAAGGCCAACTTTTTCAACGGCCTGCATGGCAGGGCTTTGCCCGCGGCCGCGGCGGCGAAGATAGCCAACCGCGAACTTACCGTAATAGTGACCACTGGCGACGGCGACTGCTACGGCGAGGGCGGCAACCACTTCCTCCACAATATCCGGCGTAATGTGGACATGACGGTGATAGTGCATGACAACCAGATCTACGGCCTGACCAAGGGGCAGGCTTCGCCAACCACTGAACCCGGCATGAAGACCAAGATACAGCCCGGCGGGGTGATACTGGCCCCGTTCCCGCCGCTGGAGACGGCGCTGGCGCTGGGCTGCGGCTTTGTGGCGCGCGGCTACGCGGCCGAAAAGGAACATCTGGCGGAGCTTATACTGGCCGGCATAAAGCATAAGGGCTTTTCGCTGATAGATGTTTTTCAGCCCTGCAAATCGTTCAACAAGCTGAATACGTTCGAATGGTACGCTCAGCGGGTCTACAAGATCGGAGCGGAGCACGACCCGTCAAATAAAGCCGCCGCACAGGCGCTGGCAGCCGAAAGGGAGCGCCTGCCCATAGGTGTGATATACAGCAGCGCGAAGCCCTCCTATGAAGAGCTCAGCGGCCTGGACGGCATGTTGCCGCTGGTGGACGCAGATATCAACAACATAGATATAAGCCAGGCCCTGGCTGATTTCAACTAGGGGATAAAAGGAATACCTGCTATGGCAGAAATAATAGACGAAAAAGTTAAAGCGGAACTGAAGCTTATCCTGGCGAACCTGAAGTCGCCGGTGCGCCTGCTGCTTTTTACGCAGAAAAGCGCCTGCCCGACCTGCGACAGACAGGAGGGTCTGCTGCGCGAATTGTGCGCGCTTACGGACCTGCTGAAACTAGAAGTGCACGACCTGGTGCTGGACGGAGATACCTCCCTGAACTACAAGATAGACAAGACGCCGGCCACGGCGGTAGTGGGCGCGCGGGATTACGGCATAAGGTTCTATGGCTTTACCGGCGGGTATGAGTTCACCTCCCTGCTCGAGGCTATAATTATGGTTTCAAGCGGACAGACGAACCTGCCGCCGCAGCTGGAAGAGCTGGTTAAAAAAATAAAGGAGCCGGTCCACCTGCAGGTTATGGTCACGCTGACCTGTCCTTATTGCCCGGAAATGGTGCATGTGGCGCAGGAGTTCGCGTTCGTTAATGAGCATATCAGGGCGGACATGGTAGAGGCGTCGGAATTTCCCGAGCTGGCCAGGAAGCACCAGGTTAACGGCGTGCCCAAGACTATCATAAACGGCGCCAGCTCTTTCGAGGGGGCTATGCCGGCGCCGGCGGCTTATCTTGAAATTATCAAGGCTATAGCTCCGGAGCAGTACAATACCCTGCAGGAAGAACTGCGCGGGATACAGGCGGCCGGGAAGATAAAAAAAGCCGAAGAGAGGCATGTGTATGAACTGGCTATCGTGGGCGGCGGCCCGGCGGCCATGTCGGCGGCGATTTACGCGGAGCGCAAAGGGCTGGACGTCGCCCTGATCGCAAAAAAAATGGGCGGCCAGATAACCTATACCGCCGGCATAGAAAATTACCTGGGCCTGCCCAAAATGAGCGGCGTTGAAATGACGGAAGCGTTCCGGGGGCATATGGAGCGCCACCCGGTTGCCGAAGCCGTGGGCTCGCGCGTGACCAAAATAGAAAAGAGCGGCATGGAATTCGTTCTATTCACCGAAGAAGGCAAACAGTTCAAGGCGCTGGCGGTGGTTTATTGCGCGGGCAAAGAATACCGCCGGCTTGACGTTCCGGGCGAGGAGCGCTTTATGGGCAAAGGCATAGCTTTCTGCGCCACCTGCGATGCCCCGCTTTATAAGGGAAAGCGGGTGGCCGTGGTGGGCGGCGGTAATTCCGCTTTCACCTCGGCCAGGGACCTGCTCGGCTTCGCCTCGGAAATACACCTGGTGCACCGCCGGCCCGATTTCAGGGCCGACGCCGCGCTGGTGCAGGAAGTCCGCAGCGCGCCGAACGTGACCTTTCACACCCCCATGGAAGTACAGGAGTACCTGGGCGCCGACAGGCTTACAGGCTTAAGGCTTGAATCCCCGGACGGTAAAGAGAAGCTGGACCTGGCGGTGGACGGAGTCTTCCTGGAAATAGGGCTTACGCCCAACAGCGCGCCGCTGAAAAACTTCATACAGCTCAACCCGGTCGGGGAAGTGCCGGTAGACCGGGCTCAAAACACCGCGGAGAAAGGCCTGTTCGCGGCCGGAGACGTGACCGACACCGAAGAGAAGCAGATCTCCATTGCGGTGGGGCAGGGCGCGCTGGCGGCCCTTTCCGCCTACAAGTATCTGGCGGACAACAAGCTCACCAAAAGTAAAGTCGGCCTGAAGGAAGCCTGGCAGTAGACAAAGGAGTAATAGTGGATCTAGTGTTAAAACAAAAACAATTCAATTCGGCAATGGAATTGTATGAGAACAGGGAGATTTATAAATTATTCGGCTGGTTTATCGCGGCCGTAAATATTTTATTACAGGCTTTTCTGCTGGTACGGGTGCTTAGTCTTTCAATAGGGTGGGCATGGCAGTTGACCGCCCTGGCCGCGGCTTACCTGCTGACGGATTTTATTAACGGTCTGGTCCATTTATATATGGACAATAATGACGATTATGAGTCGATGGCGGGGCCGCTGATCGCCAATTTTCACCTGCACCATAAAATTCCCCGGTATAAGGATAAAAATCTTGCGGCAATATATTTTCTTGAAACAGGTTCAAAAGTCTG
>JAUSCK010000186.1 GCA_030651035.1 Elusimicrobiota bacterium | reverse complement strand
CCCAGGCCCACCAGGCTGCTGCCCAGCTTGTCGGCGCTGCGCCCGAACTGGTAGCCCGCCCTGAAGGCGAAGTTCTGGCCAAGGAGGTATTCCGCGCCCAAAGCCAGGTAGACACGCTCATCGTTGGCCAGCCAGTCCACGTCCGCGCCCAGGGCCAGCTTGCCGTCGGCGAAGCTGGTGGCGGCGCCGCCCTTGAGGGTCAGCGGCAGCTTATCCGGGCCTATGCTGCTGCCCAGGTTCTGCACCACGAAAGCGGCCGTCCAGGTATCGTTAAGTTTGTAGGCTGACCCGAGGTCCAGCGCCACAGCCTTGTCGTCCGCGGTGTCCAGCTTCTGCGAGATGTACTTCAGGTTAGCGCCCAGTGACAGGCCGGGACTGACTTCAGGCCTGGCGTAGGACAGCGTGAAGGCCATATTGTTGTTGCTGAACTTGGAATCCGGATTAGCGGTATCCCCGGCGCGCTTTTCTATGTCGGAGACGGTCAGGTAGTTAACGCCGGCGCCCACAACGCCCGCCCCCCCGCTGACGGGGGTGGCGTAGGCAAGCGCGCCCTGTGCCTCGTCGATGAAAAGCATGTTGTAGCTTGCGCTCAGGCTTTTCTGCTTAACCGCCGCCAGTTTGCCGGGGTTCCAGTTCGCGGCGTTGGCGCCCTCGGTAAGCACGCTGGCCGCGGACCCGAGGGCCAGTTCCCTGGCCCCCACGCCCACTTTAAGGAAACTCGCGCCGGTGGTCCCGGGGCCGGCGGCGTAAACCGCCGGTGTCGCCAGCATTAAAGCCGCTGAAAGCCATATTTTATATTTCATAGTCTCTCCTCAGTTTTATGCTGTCCTACTTTATCACGGCCATCTTGAAGGTGGCGTCTTTGCGGTCGGGCGATTTGCCGGTCATTTCCACGACGCCGTAATAAACGCCGTTGGCGACTTCCTGGCCGCCCTTGTTCTTGCCGTTCCAGATCACGTAGTTGTAAACGCCGGAGGTAAAGTCCACGGCGATGTCGCGGACCAGCTCGCCCGCCAGCGTGTATATCCTCACGTGTCCCGGACCGCCGTTACCCGCGGGCACTTCCACGTGGATGACCGTGCCGTAGGTCGAGCCGGGCAGGGCTGCGCCGCCGCTGTTGGTTATAGCCTTATCCTTCAGGTTGAAGGGGTTCGGATAGTTGAACACCTTCAGCTTGACTCCGGAGAGAGCGATTCCGGCCACGGAAGGCCTGATAACCGCGTAAGTTCCGTAAGAACTGCCGCCGCCGGTGGTCAGCGGCCTCACCAGGTATTCATGGCCGTTGAAGGCGGAGAAACTCTGGGTGCTGGTCCCGCTCCGTTCCGACAGAACTGAAGCTAGTTTTTTGAGCTTCACTTTCACGGTGCCCTTAACAGGGTTAATGGTGGCCACTCCCTGCACAGTGTCCCACTTGCCGGTGGCGTCGTTATAGCCAGCCACGGCCAGGTCGGTAAGGTCAGCCGTGCTCTTGTCGTAAGCCAGCGTGAGGTCAAAGCCCTTATCCTCGTTGATGCTGACGCTTGAAAGAGCCACGGTGTAGAGGTTGCCCGCGAAGGCGTCCGCGCCCAGCGCCGCCACTTTATCGGCCACGGCGGCGTCATCCTTGCCCTCGCCCTTGAAAGTGCAGGTGGGGATAGCCGCTGAAGAAACAGGCAGCATGGCCCCGGCCGGGAAAGACAGCGCGGAGGCGTCGTCCCCGCTCATGTCCATCGGGGCTTCGTTGCTCTTGCGCCCGAAGCCGTCGTCGGAGTCGTCGCCCAGGATGGCGTCGTCTATATGCTGGGTGGAGTTGCCCCGATACCTTTTACCGAAGAAAAGTTCCTTGGTAATGTTCTTATTGGAATAAGACGTGGCGTTCGCCTGTAGGGCATAGATAATACCGGGAGTCAGCGAGCTCGCCGGTATTGACCCGTGCATTTCTCCGCTGGAGAGCTTCTCCAGGCCCAGCGCTGTCGCGGTAAGGGGATTATACGGGTACGCGCTCCACTTGGCTTCGCCGACCTTGAAGTTCTGGGGGTTGCGCACAACGAACTCGAAGGTGCCGGTCGTGTCGTCGCCGATCTTCTTTATGAATATCTCTACATGCATCGGTTTGCCCAGCAGCATGAAGTCCAGGCCTGAGATGTTACCCGCTATAGCCGTAGTGGACTGGTTAAGTTTGAACTTGCCCTTGAACTTCAGGAAGATCTTGTAGGTATCCCCCGGGATCAATCCCTCCAGCTTATAAGTACCGTCCGCACCCGTCTTGGTTTTGATCAAAGGCAGGGGCTTGGCCGGATTATTGCCGTTATAGGTGTCATTGTAGGCCAGTATAAGAGCGCCCGGCTGCACCTTGGAGAACGGCAATTTCTGCGAATACACGGTGCCGGTTATGGAGCCGGCCGCGGCCGTCAGCTGGAAGTTCTGAGTGCTGGCGTTGCTGCCGGTAAGATCGGTATCAGCCTCTCCCGAAGCGTAGCCGCTCAGGGCGACCTTTATCTTTACCGTTCCCGCCGATAGGCCCTCGAACTTGTAGGCGCCGGAAGAGTCGGTCACGACCGATTTATCCTCTATGCCTTCCCCGGAGATACCCACCTCGGCGTTAGCAAGCTTCACGGCATTCGTACTGGTTACCACGCCCTGCAGCGTGGCGCCCGCACCCACGGCGGTGTCCAGATTAACCGACATAGTGGTAGTCGAGGCATTTAGCCCCATGCAGACCCTGGTCTGATAAGACGGGTAGTTGGGGGAGGTCACCACGGCGGTATAGCAGGCAGACGGGGCAAGCCCCCGTATCTCGTACCTATAAACACCCGCGCCATCCAGCAGGGCCTTGAACGCTTCATAGCTCTGGGCGAAGGCTGTTTTTAATTGCGGGTAGTACGTGGCCACGTACCCCGGCGGGATAACAACTACTCCGGCCGCGGCGAATCCGCCGTTAGCGTCGTAAAGCGAGACAATAGGCAGGCCCCTGTCGAATTTTCCGAACTCGCCAGCCACAGCCTGATAGTCGGTGAGCCGATAGATGTTAACCGCGCTGACAGTCCCGCTCAGCGTGGCGTTGCCCCTGGCGGAGAGGTCCGTGGCGGGAGTAAGGCGCACGCTCACGCCCTTCGTGGAAGTCTGGACGTTCGCCGCCAGGCGCACCGTGGAGGTGGAGTGGGCGTCGTCCACGATTATGCCCTTGGCGGAACTTATAAGCGTGTAGTGCGGATAGGGCGGGCTGCTCGAGGAATTACCGGAGGGCTTGAAGTCGCTCGCGCGCATCAGGTAGAAATCATAAACGGACGGCGATGGCAACCCGGACGCGCAGAAACCGGCCGTGCTCCAGTTGATCCCGCAGGGCCCGCCCTCGGAGGCTGTGACGGAAGAATAATGTATCCTTATCTGTTCCTGGGCCTTGCCGGTAAGTATTTTGGAAATGACCTCGCCCTTCAGGACGGTGCCGGCGGGCAGCGGTATTACCTTGAAGGTCAGCGCGGGGCTGCTACCGTTCATGATTATCTGCCTGTCAGGCAGCTGGCTAATACCGAACCTTGCGCTGACATAGTTGGATTTAACAAGGTTCAGGGCGAGGGTGATCGTGCTGCCCGCAACAACCGTTACAGACGGCCTCGGGACAGGGAGGATATAATTGAAAGAACCGCTGCCGCCGGTAGTGATCAGCATATTGGTCAATCCCGGCACAGCATTGTTTATAACGAAGGTTCCGTCTTTCTGCAGCTGTGTGACCGACCCACCGCTCCTGTTGCTCGCGTTAATACTTAGATACTGGCCTGTAGCCGGGGCGAATACCGTACCGTCAGGCTTATAAACTGTGCCGGTCAGCGTACCGGCCGACACGAATGACATGTCGACTGTGGCCGTATTGGTGGATACCAGGCTGATAAGGTTGCTTCCTCCGCCGGTGGTTACCCGGCCCCAGCCCGCTGCGCCCACGCTCAGATAATACGCGATGCCGCTGGCCACTTTTACGGAGTAATCATAATGATCCGCCCCGCTGCTGGTCAAGGCGGTGAAATTGCCGGTTCCCGCGCCCTGGGGATAGAGTGTCATCGTTATCGGGTTATTCCGAAGATCGACAATGCCCGGAAACCGGACCGTGCCCTTAACCTCGCCGGAGACATTGCTCCCGGTAGCGGCTATATAGGTAATAGAGGACAGGCCGAGCTCGGTGCCGGAGCTGTTATACACATGCATTGTCTGCCCCAGGTTGGTGGCGGGGTCGGTATCGATATTGACCCGGTAATCGTTCACGCCGGTGCCGTAGCAGTGCGCCTGCCACCAGTTCTCGCCCCACGGCCCGTTGCCGAAAGCGGTAAAGTCGTCGCCGTTGCCGTTATAGGGCGGGGGATTGCCGCTGGAGAAAGGCGTCCAGAAATTCAGCGTGTAGTTGCCGCTGGGCAGCCCGTCCAGAACGGCATAGCCGGTGGCGGAGGTAACAGCGTAGGCGTTGGAGAAACCCTGATTGCCATAATAATCGATATTGTTAATAGAGTTATTGCTCTGGCAGCTGGTAGACACTTTGGGCCACCAGCTTCCGTCCGGATTGATGTTGACACCGGCGTTGGGGATGGGAAAACCGGAAGTAGACCTTACATAAGCGCGTATCTGCCCGGTGCTCGGGGGCATTTGCAGAAGGGTGACGCTATGGTACATCACGTCGGAACTTACGTAGACGATATCGTTCGCGGTGGCGAGGGAATTATTGGCCTGGCAGATATCCGGAGCGGTATAGTTGGGGCTGCTGAAAGGCGCGTAGCAGGCGCCGGGGCCGCTCTGGTTCCAGGTGCAGCCGCCCATGGCCTGCAGGTAATAAGTGACTCCCGGGGTAAGGCCGTAAAGCTGGAAGCGGCCATTCTCGTCCACATTGGCCCAGCCGTACCACTGGTTGCCCAGGCAGGCGGTCACGCCTATGCCCATGCGGCCTATCGGAGTGGAATTTGTGCTTATCAGCATTCCCTCTACGCTTGCACCGGCAGCGGCGCCGCCACCCTGCTGCGAGGTGTTCTCCACCCTGGCCGGCGGAATGGACTGGTTGAAATTAAGCATGGCCCCGCCCGCGCTGGTGTAAGCGAGCGCGGAGGCGCCGGGAAATTCGGCGCTGCCATTGCCCAGATTGGACATAACATTGCGACCAATGCCCTTATTGAGCTGCGGATCGTAAAGGCCTACATTATAGGTATTGGCGGGCGCGAACGGGACATTGTCGACCACCAGGGTGCCGGAGCCTGAAACCACGCTGGTCAGGACCAGGCCGGAGCCGCCCTGCATCTGCGAGGTCATATTATAGACGCCGCCGAAAAGCACGGTCCCGGTCGACGCGCCTGTAAACTCCTGGACCAGCCTGCCCACATTAGCCAGCCCGGTGGTCAAGGTAAAGGTGGAAAAATAAACATTATTTCCGGTGGCGAACACGTATCTGTTAGGGTCGTATTCGGGGTTATTGAACTGGTCGGAAATGCTGGGAGAAAACCCGTGCGAGCTGTAGTAGAGGTTATAGCTATGGCCGGTCGATACGTACACCTTGGCATCACCCAGGGAATCGGCTGTGCCGATGACGGTATAAGTGGACGGGCCGTTCATCCCGAATTCCACCGCGATCACCTGGGTGCCTGGTACGCCGGCCCCGGCCTGGTTCTTAATGTGCACGGTCAGGTTGGGGGCGACAGCCGAAGCTATGCCCAAGGACCCGGCAAACAGAACCGCCGCAAGGATTATTTTAGTGAATGAACGCATATTCCCCCCGTAAATTGGCCCGCTGACAGGGCCGCACAGACGAATGAACAAAGCAAAGTCGGGGCACCGCCGCCCGGCCTTAAAACCTATATTTTGATAAAAATATCACATATGTTTGATGCATGTCAACAGAACCGCTGTAACCGCAGCCATGAAGGGCGTGCGGCATACAATACTGGCCAGTCACGTCTTTTGTAAAATTACAAAATATCACGTATCAAACAGCAAAACGGGGCGCATACGGAGCCTGGGGGCTCCGAGCTTCTTGGGCATTTATCCTTCTGAACGGGGACTTGAGACACAACACACCGGCACT
>JAUSCK010000159.1 GCA_030651035.1 Elusimicrobiota bacterium | reverse complement strand
GGCGGGTTCGCCGTGAACACCGCGAAGCGTCCGCTCTGCACGGCGGGCGCGGCCGACGGCACAAAGCGGCCCTTGACCACGGCGCTCATGCCGAAGCGCTTGCGGCCCAGCGGGGTGGTGACATCGTCGATGCCCGAGTACGCGTTAGTAAGGCCGCCCACGTCCACGGAAACCACGCCGGTCATCGGGTCCACCGTGTATTTGCCAGGAATTTCCATCCAGGCGCCTGTCGCGTCGTCGTACTGGTAGATGCGCAGGTTCTGGTTGCCGGCGCCTTTTTCCTTGTCATATTTCAGCGTAAGCGTGAAGGGCTTATTGGCCGAGGCGTTGGAGAGGTCCATGTTATAGATCTCCGAAGCCATCAGGCTCTGTATCGCGTTCGACACGCTCAGGTTGCCCTTGGCCGTCTTCACGGTGCGCACGGAAGGCAGGGCGCTGAAGAAGCCGCCTACAAGGTTGGAGTAGTCAACCGCGCCGGTGGTGGCGGTGGAGTAGGTAAGGGCGCCGGGGTCCAGCTCTATGCCGGAATATTCCTCGGTCTCCTTGTCCATCTGCACCTCGCCGCCCGCCAGCGACTCAGCCTGTATGTACTGCTCGGTCTTGGCGTTGCTGACCTGGTCGTAGACGAATTCCTTGACCATCTTGTTGCTTCCGTCTCCGGCGGTAACCTTAACTAAATAGTACTGCTGGTTGCTGCTCACTGTGAACTGGCCCAGATAGGTATTGCCGGGGCCCGGCACAAGCGCCAGGGTCACGGCCGAAGCCGCGTTATAGGTCTGCCCCGGGTTGTACTGGCAGCTGGGTATGGAGATCAGCTGCTTGGGCGATTTGATGAGCACGTCCACCTTGCTGACGGAATCGGCGGATTTCTTCACCTTGATGGTTATCTGCGGAGGGGTGTCCTTCAGCGTTATGTCGTTTATTACGGTATTCCCCTCCCGCGCCGTCACCTCCAGCACTTCGGGCAGCTTGCCCTGGTAGAAGGCCGACAGCTTGTAGAGGTGGCCGGGTATCACGCCGGTTATCTCGTAATTGCCGGAAGCGTCGGTCTGTACCTCGGTCTTGGGCAGGTAGGCGCCGGGAGACTCCACGTTAAGGGTCTCGTCGTAGGCCACCAGCCGCACGCCGGCCTTGGTTATGGGGGCTGGGAACTTGCTTACGAACAGCCTGCCTGACAGCAGGGATTCCGAAGGCAGCAGGTACATGCTGAAGGCCGCGGAATCGTTGCCGCCCAGCCCGGTCTTCTCACCTACGGTCACATAGCCGTTGCGGGAGACCTCCAGCCGGTAGATGCCGGCGGGCAGGTTCGAGATGGAGAAGGCGCCTGACGAGTCGGTCAGCGTGAACTTTTCAACGGTGCGGTGCTTCAGATACACGCGGGCCCCGCCCAGTAAATCTCCGGTAGCGCTGCTCCTGACCACGCCGGAGATGGCGCCTGATATAACCTGCTGGTTATCGAAGTTGAAGATATAAGAGGCGTTGTCCGGCAGAATTACATCTTTGGCCACCGGCGGGTAGTTCGGGTTGGCGAACACCGCGGTGTAGCGGCCCGGGGGCAGGCCCCAGATCCCGTAATCCATGGGATTATCCTTAAGGTAATCAAGCAGCCCCTGCGCATTGCTTGCCTTCAGCTGTATCTCGAAGTCCGGGAAAGCCAGCGCGTTGGGCATGGCGTTGGCGAAACCGCGCAGGTCGCCGGCCGTATCATAGAGCAGGATGGCCGGTATCAGCGGGAACATCTCGTTGAAGTTGGCGAACATCCTCTCCAGGTCCGGGACGGTGAATATTTTGGCGCCCTGCACCGTGCCGGCTATCTGCGCCTGGCCGACCGAGCCCAGTATGTTTATGGCAATGGGCTGCGCCGCCGTGCCTATACCGGGATTAAGGGGGTCCCTCTGCACTGCCATCCCCTTTATGCGGCCGATGAAGTTGGCGAACTGGTTGTAGCTGGGAGTGCAATCCCCGCTGTTGCAGGGGTCGTACTTAGAACCCATCATAAGGTAGAAGTCGTACTGCCCGGACGGCATATATTTGGCTTTCCAGCCTGTTGTAGTGCTGTAATCGAAGGAATACTTGGGCTCGGAGAAGAAGAGGTCGGTTATCTTCTTCTGCGTCATCTCCTCGCCGGACTCCACGCCTATTATAAAGTATCCCCACGTCGGGGTGGAGATCACCGGCAGGCCATAGATCTGCGGCTTCACGGCGAGGCCGCCCTCAAGCTGCAGCTTGACCTCGGTGGTCCTCCCCTCTGTCACTGACACGCTGTCCAGGGCCGGAGGCGCCCACACAAAGCCGCCCCCCTGCGGCCGCATGCTGAGCTTGTAGGTGCCGGGGGCAAGGTTCGTGAACTCGAACTCGCCGTTCTCGTCCGGGGACTTCCCCTCGCTCACGTCCACGTTCACGCCCCGCAGTTCTATATTACCCGAGTAGGTGGTGGTGGAGTTTTGATCCCCCCAGACCGGTTTGAAGTTGCTGCCGTCCGGGAATTTTACCACGCCGCGCAAGCCGCCGGCGCGCACCACGGACATATTCTGCTCCACCACCGGATCTTCCTCGGTAGGCGAGACCTCGGAGTCGAAAGAGGTGGCCTTGGCCCAGGAGGCCGAGAACACGCGCGGGTAATAAGTCACCCCGGTGGACAGCACAATGGCGTAGGTGGTGGTGTTGGAGGTGAAAGTTCCGGCCAGCGAAGTGAAGCCCATCTGGGAATTACTGCAGCCGTTCTGGCAGCTCTGCTGCGCCATCAGCGTCAGGGGCGAGGCGGTGGAGATCTCCAGCGGCTCCAGCTCGGTGACCGTGTAGGTGGTAATAAAGGTCAGGTTGCCCCGCAGCAGACCGGCGGTATTGGCGTTTTCGGGAACTATATTGAAGACCACGCTGCCCGCCGTCACGCAGGTGCCGGAGCTGTTTATTATCCAGACCCTGCCCGGGCGGCAGGGATTATTGACGGGCGTATCGGGGCCCCTTGCGCCCTGCGAGGAAATGGTAATGCGCAGGTTATCGTTGAAGATATCAGGGTTTCCATCGTTAAGGGAGCGCCAGCCGCCTTCGAAAGAGGCCTCGATGCGCGCGTTGCCGTCGGTCATGCCGGCAACCGTGAAGCTGCCGTCGGCGCCGGTGCGCACGCGCGCGTCTGCCCTTACGCCGCAGCCGCCGTACTGGCAGAAGCGGTAGGAGTCGGCGCCCTGAGAATAGCCCTGCCAGTCCGGATGGACCATTATCATGGCGTTGGGCAGCGGGATGCTGTTGTATTTCAGCACGCCGGTCAGGGTGTAGGTGGCCAGGGCCAGTTGGAAGTCCCTGATCATCGGGGCGGGAAGCGCGGGAGGCATCGGTCTTGCAAGGGCGAAGCGGTCCCCCCTGCTTTCATAGCCGGCCTTGCCGACATTAAGATTATAATTGTCCTGCTCACTCATGAAGGAAGCGGTATAGGTAGCGATAGGGACGTCATAGAAACTATAGCGCCCGGAAACGTCAGTCAGGTTTTCCTTGTTGAAAACAGTATTGCAGACGCTGTTAGGCGGATTCCCGGTGCAGATGGTTTTTTCAAGCCTTACCCGCGCGCCTTCCAGAGGAGAGAAGTTCGCATCGTTGACCATGCCGGCAATCGACGGCGGGTTGGTAGAGCCGCCCACATCGAAGCCGGTAGCCATGCTCATCGCGTTAGCCATGTTGGCTTCGTAATAATTCACGGCCGGGAAGTCCCCGGTCATGAACAGCATCATAGCCTGGTTGCGCGCCGGCACGTTCACAGCCATATTGTAAACGCCGTTCGCGGCGGCGCCCAGGTTGTATATCTCCATGGTGGACTTGGTGCCGGTGGCCTTGATTATGCCGTAGGCCACCTTTTCGCCGGTACTATTTATAAAAACTTCGCCCATCGCGTA
>JAUSCK010000156.1 GCA_030651035.1 Elusimicrobiota bacterium | reverse complement strand
TCTCCACCAATCTGTTCGTCATGGGCGGCATTTCAGTGGGCAGCATCTCCCCCGGCATGAAGCTCGCCGTGGCGGGCATAGTCGAAAGCTCCACCGGCGGGTTCAAGTTCCCGGACGGCTCGGTGCAGATAAAAGCGGCCGGCGAGACCATGTGGGAGGTGGAAGGCCCTAATTTATTCACGCTGACCGCCGGGAATATCGGCATAGGCGAACACCTGAACTACCCGCTGGCGCGCCTGCATGTTTCTTCGGCCACCGGCGACTCCGGCGACCTGCTGCTGGTTTCCACCGGCACCTCCCATTCCCCGCTTTTCCGCGTGAACGGCCTCGGCCAGGTTTACGGCGGGTCCTACTACGGCGACGGAACCATGCTTACCGGCATACTGCGGAAAGCGGGCGACACGATGACCGGCCAATTGACGGTGACCAGCTCCATGACGGTGGCCGGGCACCTGACGGTCTCCAGCCTGACCGTGACTTCGCCGCTGGGCCTGAGTTCCCCTAAATTCAGGATGGGCGATAACAATGTGACCGTCTCGTCCGAAAGCAACAAAGCCCTCGGCGCGGGCGTGCGCATATCTACCAACGTGTATATAGTCGGCTTCAGCTCGGCCGCCAGGTATTACGGCGACGGCAGCGCCCTTACGCGCGTGATCAGTCTGGACAGCTCCAAGGTGCGCCTGACCGGCGACACTATGACCGGCTCCCTCCAGACCACCACCCTCACCGTGACCGGTTCCGCCTTCTCGGTGGGAGACTCCAGTTTCTCCGTGCTGAACGGCAATACCGCGGTGGGCAGTCCCTCCTACCTGGCCCTCCTTACGGTCGGGGGAGGCATAGTCGCCTTGTCCAGCATTACCACTCAGGACGACCTTTACGCCAACACAGTGATCAGCACGTCCGCCAGCTTCTGGGCGGGCATCACGGCTTCCAGCGCCACTTTCCTGGGCTATGATGGCCCCGACGATGCCAACAGCTACAGTATCTATACGGCCAGCGGCATTAAGGTCAACTTAGGAGCTGTGGTCGCGCCTTCCTTTATCGGAAACGGCTCGTCGCTTACTTACGTGACCGGCACGGATTCCTCCAAGGTGCGCCTGACCGGCGACATCATGACCGGCCACCTGGGTATTACAAATTCCAGCTTTACCGTGGCGCCCGGAGACGCCATCCTGAATGCGCTTACGGTGAACAACCCGGCTTCAAACAATAACTACGTCCTGGTGGTGACTACCGGCGGGAACGTGGGCGTGATGGTCTTAAACCCGACGGCGCCGCTGGAGGTGAACGGCCAGGTGCTGGTTTCCAACAGTATAGAAGGCCCGGTACAGCTGCACCTTAGAACCAACAACGGGCAGAATTATGTGCGCTGGAGCGACTCCTCCTATGGTCCCAGTGTCAACAATAACCAGGGCGTCCTGGGCTACCCGCAGTTCAGCCGCGACCTTGTGTACCGGGCTATGGGCTCCGAACCGTCGACGGACGGGGCCGAGGTTTTTCGCATTAAATCCGACAATGTGGCCAACTGGCAGTTCGTAATAGGCCCGCCGGTGGCCAGCCCGCCGAGCGAAAAATTCCTGGTTATGACCAATATGCTGGTCAGCACTTCAGCCGCCAGCCCCATACTTTACATAAGCACCGCCGCCGGGAGGGTATCGATAAGCACCACTACGCAGTCCCACGCCCTTACCGTGAACGGCGGGATAAGCGCGGTTTCTTCCATAACCGCCCAGGGCGGGTTTTACGGGAACGGCGCGGGCCTGACCAACCTTTCCGTCGACGCGCTGCCGCAGGTACTGATCGTCGGTTCCATCACGGCCATCGCCGGCGGCGCTTACGACGGCGTGGTTTTCTCGACTACCGTGTATGCGACCTCCAGGCTGGCGGTGGGCCCGGTTTCGGACCCTGTCATTGCCCCCACGGCCGAACTCCATGTGCGCGGAACTACGCGGCTGGACCAGAAGGTCGACGAGAGTGTCGTCCTATATTTTTACCCGAATTTCTCCGGCGACAGCTATGTAAGATGGGACGATATCAATCCGACATATCAATTCAAGGGCGTCCTTGGCACAAAAGCCGCCAGCAGGGACCTGGTTTACCGCGCCGGCGCTTCCAGCCTGGACAACGGCGCGCAAGCCTTCAGGATCAAGCCGGACGGAAAGTTTGTAATGGGCAGTTTAGGCGGTTTGCCTGCTGCCGACGAGGCTTTTGTTCCCTCCGAACGCTTTCATGTGCTTAACGGCATGGTTGTAAGCGCGCCCGGCTCGACCGCGGTCCTGTTTGTTTCCACCGGCTCCGGGTCGGTGGGCATAAGCACCGGGACGCCGAAGGAAAGGATGCACGTGGCTTCCAGCTTCCTGGTAGGAGCCGATCGGTCATCGGCGGAGTTTTATGTCAGCACCCAGACCGGTTATACCGGCATAGGCACAGGCAACCCGCTGGCGACGCTGGACGTGAACGGCCTGGGAGTTTTTAGGTCTTCTTTAACCGTAACAGGGAACACACTGACCGGCACGCAGACAGCTCTGGCGGTAATAGGCTCCACGCTTATTGTGAGGAACGACGGCAGAGTCGGGATAGGGACAGGCACCCCCCAGACAAGGCTTGATGTGAACGGAAGCGCGCAATTCGGTTCGGGCGTAAATAAATCCACGTTCACCGCCGAGGGTTTCTGGCAGCCGCGGGCCATGACTACCGACGAACTGCAGGCGGCCTTCCCCCCGGTTGTGGGAGCGGTTGTTTTCAACTCAAGTATAACCGACCTTTGTGTTTCCTCCGGCACGGCCGTGGGCCAGTGGGCGCTGGCAGGGTCAAAAGGGCTCGGCAATTGCTTTAACCCGTAATCGACAGCCAGCAACTAATTTGTATAATAAAACTATAGTTCTTCAGGGCGGGGCGCAATTCCCCACCGGCGGTAACCCGAAAGGGAAGCCCGCAAGTCCCCCAAATCGCTTGCGATATGGGGGACAGATCCGGTTAAATTCCGGGGCCGACGGTAAAGTCCGGATGAAAGAAGAACTAAGGAAGAAGTAATTTGTAACCGGTGATCGGCGTGCGGCGCTGATTATTATTTACCGGTTGCCGGTTAGTTCTTCTATATGCCCTGAAGATGTGACTTCAGGGCTTTTTCTTTATGAAAAAAAACATCAAGTTCTCCCCCGTAGAAGAAATAATAAAGGACATCAGGCAGGGCCGCCTGGTCATGCTCACCGACGACGAGGCCCGCGAAAACGAAGGCGACCTTGTGATGGCCGGGAAGTTCGCCACCCCGGCGAAAATAAATTTCATGGCCAAATACGGGCGCGGCCTCATCTGCGCCCCGCTGGAGGCGGACCGGGCCCGCGCCCTTAACCTGTTCCAGATGGAGCGGGAAAACACCGACCCCTATAAAACCAACTGGCTTATTTCGGTGGACGCCTCAAAGGGCGTGAGCACCGGCATTTCCGCGGCGGACAGGGCCCGCACCATCAGGGTGCTTTCAGACCCGGCCTCCGTTCCCGGCGACCTTACGCGCCCGGGCCATATTTTCCCCCTCAAGGCGCGCCCGGGCGGCGTGCTGGCCAGGGCCGGGCATACTGAGGCCTGCGTGGACCTGGTCAGGCTGGCCGGGCTTAACGGCGCCGGGGTCATCTGCGAAATAATGAATCCCGACGGCACCATGGCCCGCCTGCCGGAGCTGGCGCGCTTCGCGGCGCGTCACGACCTGAAACTGGGCACCATAGCCGCCCTGATAGCCTACCGCCGCCGCAATGAGAGCCTGGTGGAGAGGGCGGCTGTTTCCACACTTCCCACCGAGTTCGGGACTTTTGACATCGCGGTATACAAGGAGCGCCTTACCGGGCTTGAGCACCTGGCCCTTACGCTGGGGAAGATCGGCGATCCCGCACTGGTGCGCGTCCATTCGGAATGCCTTACCGGCGACGTTTTCGGCTCGCGCCGCTGCGACTGCGGCCCCCAGCTGCGCGCCGCCATGCGCCTGATAGCGCGCGAAGGGGCAGGAGTCATCCTTTACATGCGCCAGGAAGGCCGCGGCATAGGGCTTGCCAACAAGATCAAGGCTTACGGCCTGCAGGACAAGGGTTACGACACCGTTACGGCCAACGAGGCGCTGGGTTTCGCGGCGGATCTGCGCGATTACGGCATAGGGGCGCAGATACTCTGCGACCTTGGCGTGCGCCGCATGCGGCTGATAACCAATAATCCCCGCAAACTGGCGGGTCTCGGCGGGTATAGTCTTAAGATAACGGAACGGGTTCCGCTGATCATCAACCCCAACAAACACAACGCCCGCTATTTGAAAACGAAAAAAGAGAAGATGGGACATCTTATCGGAGCGGTCCGCGGTAAACCCCGCACTTTGGCAGCCGCAGCGGCGGAAAAAGTGCGGGGTAAATAGGAGGATAAAATGAAAGTTATAGAAGGCGGCCTGACGGCCGGAAAACTGAAATTCGCCATAGTGGTTTCGCGGTTCAACGACTTCATCACCAGCCGGCTGCTGGAAGGCGCGGTGGATTCGCTTAAGCGCCACGGGACTTCCGAGAGCGACATAACCGTGGTAAAGACCCCGGGCGCTTACGAGATCCCGCTGGTCTGCGAAAAGCTGGCTTCCGGCGGCTATAACGCCATAATCTGCCTGGGCGCCGTTATAAAAGGCGAGACCCCCCACTTCGACTTCGTGGCGCAGGAAACGGCGAAAGGAATAGCCGCGGTCTCGATGAAGCACAAGGTGCCGGTAGCTTTCGGCGTGATCACCGCCGAAACGCTGGAACAGGCCATTGAGCGGGCCGGAGTAAAACACGGCAACAAGGGCGCGGAAGCCGCCGTATCCGCCATAGAAATGGCGAATCTGTTTAAGAGCCTGTAAGATACTTCAGGGCAGGGGTTGTGAACATGAGATCAACGGATAATACGTTCATGCTGCGCGCCATTGAGCTGGCGCGGAAGGGGCGCTACGGGGCGCATCCCAACCCTATGGTCGGGGCGGTAATAGTTAAGGGCGGCAGGATCATCGGAGAAGGGGCGCATCTGCATTTCGGCGCGCCTCACGCCGAGATAAACGCGCTTAAAGCCTGCCGCGGCGGCGCGCGCGGCGCGGCGCTTTATGTGACGCTGGAGCCCTGCTCCACCCGCGGTAAAACCCCCCCCTGCACAGAAGCCGTGATAGCGGCCGGCATAAGCTCCGTCTTTATCGGCGCCCTGGACCCCGACACGGCCAACGGCGGGAAGGCGGCGGCATTATTGCGCCGCGCCGGCCTGGCGGTAAAGACCGGCGTTATGAAAAAAGAGTGCGAGGCGCTCAACCCGGCCTTCAACAAGTTCATGCGCACCGGCCTGCCGTACGTGACTTTGAAGATCGCGCAGAGCCTCGACGGGAAGATAGCCGACGCGCAGGGGCGGTCGCGCTGGATCTCCGGGCCGCGGGCGCGGCTTGAGGGGCATAAGCTCAGGGCCGAAGCTGACGCGGTGCTGGCCGGCATAGGCACCGTGCTGGCGGACGACCCGAGCCTGAACGTGCGCGGCGTAAGGGTCAAGCGCCAGCCGTGGGTGGTAGCGCTGGACTCGACTTTGCGGATGCCGCGCCGCGCAAGGATATTAGGGAGGGAGCGGGTTATCGTAGCCACCACCCGCCGCGCCTCGGTCACGGCGATGAAGAAGCTTTCCAGGGAAGTCAAAATACTTGTCCTGCCTTCGGAGAAAGGCCGGGTTTCATTGCCGGCGCTGCTCAAGGCGCTGGGCGGCCTCGGGATAAGCCATGTCCTTGTGGAGGGCGGCGGCCGGGTAGTGGGTTCATTTATCAGCCAGGGTCTGGCCGACAGATTTATCTGTTTCGTCTCGCCGCTTATCATCGGCGGCATGGAGTCCAGGAATTCCATGGTCTGGCCCGACGCGCTTAACGCGGCGCGCAAGGAGCTTGGGATAAAGGCGGATATCGTCTCTATAGGCCGCGCCGGCCCCGACTTAATGATTGAATTGAAATTCAACGGCGGATAAAGCGACTTTGGGCAGCGTAGGATTGGCCACAAAAGGCACAGAAAGCACATAAACTATATGAAAAACATGGATGAACAAGATTCACAGGATTTATTTAGTTTATCCTGCCCATCCTGTCTATCCATGTGAATATCTTAATGAAACCATTTCTTTTGTGT
>JAUSCK010000157.1 GCA_030651035.1 Elusimicrobiota bacterium | reverse complement strand
TGTTCATTGCCGTGCTCAAGCGCCTCCTGTTCGAGGAGGTCAGCTCCCTGCTGAACCTCGTCTTCGTCATAGTCCTGTCCGTCGTCTACGCGGCCATGATGTTCTACACCTCCTTACAGGGGCAGTGGCACCCGTCCCTGCTCTGGCGCGAGGTCTGCGGCTTCGGCTTCATGTACGTTATGCTGGGCGTAACATTCACGGACAGGTCCACCAAGCGGCTCAAGCCTCACACCCCGGTCGCCTTCTTGCTGGGGGTGTGCGCCTACCTCTTTCTTGCCAGGGCCCCCTCCCTGGCGCGTCAGCCCGCCCTGGTAGAGTTCCACCGCGTGCTCGAACTCTTCGCCGCGGGCGGCTGGGGCTATGTCATGACCGCGCTGACGGTGCTTATCATGACCTGGTCGCTGCTCTCCATGACCGTCTCCGCGGTCGCCTTCGGGCTTAGCCCGCTGCTGTACCGCCTGCGCATCATCAAGACGCCGCCTGTCCGTTTCAACTTCGGCCGGTCCGGCGGGGAGGACGGCGGAAGGAGCCGCGGAGCGGTGCCGTCCCTGGCCCGCTCCTTTTTCGTTCTGACGCTGCTCCTGGGCGGGGTAGGCCTGCTGGCGTATTGGTGGCCGAAGTTGCGCGCGGCCGGCGCGGCCGCGGCCCCGGCCATCCAGAGCCAGGCCCAGTCCCCGGAGGCGGCGGAGGCCGCGGCCAAGCTGCGGCGCGTCCTGCCCGCGGTCTCGTTCGCGGCGGTCAGCGCTTTGCCGCGCCAGGGGACTATGGCCGATCTGGCCATCCCCGTCTTCCAGCGCCTGCTATCGGCGCCCGGCGAGGCCGACCGGTGGCTCGCGGCCGCGGCTCTCGACCGGCTGGACCCGGGTTTCCGCATCTCGCCGGACGAGCTCTTCAGCTCTACGGCCGCGGCGGTACTGCCGTGTTCCTGGAAGGGACGGTCCTTCCGGGCGCTGATGCTGCCGCTGCCGGGCGACGACCCGGCCAAGACCCGCACCTACTGGATAGCCGACGACCGCGGGGTCCATTTCACGGGGGTGGGCCCGGGAGAGCTGCGGGAGGTGGCCGGCTCCAGCGCCTGCGCCGTGGCCGCGTTCGGCTCGACGGGTGGCTCCCTGCTGCTGGCCTTCACCGAGGCGCCCCAGGAGCCGGGCGGAGCTATGCAGCTCTGGCTGTCGGCCTACGACCCGGAGCACCGCGAGGTCGTCGCCGCCGCGCGCGTGGGAGCGAACGCTTCGGGAGACTTCGCGCTTTCCGCCGCGGGGTCCGGCGTGGTCTGGGCCGACGCGCCCGCGAGTTCCGCTGCCGCGGCCTGCCGCGGCGATTGCGGCAAGGTGCTGGGCGTACAGGTGCTGTCCCTGGCCACCGAGCCCTTGGTGGAATACCGCGGCGCCATGGTGGCGGACGGCGTCATCAGGATAGTGCCGATCTCCGACCGGACCTTCGCGCGCAGCGGCCTGGAGCGGAACTACAAGTCACTGCCGCTTTTCGAAGCGGCCTTCCTGTTCGACCCGGTCGCGGGATTCCTGAACCGCTGGTACCGCCTGGCCAGGCTTGCCGACGGCCGCCAGTGCGTCAGCGTCGCGCTTGACCCGGCGCTGCCCGGCGTGGAGGAGGCCGCCGCCTGGGCTTGCGACCGCTGAAAAAAGCGGTCGCCTTTTACCTTTTTATGAAAAAAAATACGGTTTCGTTAATAATGTTCTGCCTGGCGCTTTTCCTTGCCGGCGCGGCGGGTGCGGAAAACTGGACGGTAAAGATGAAGGCCGTCAACGGCAGGGCGGCCTACTCGCACGAGCAGGTCAGCCCCTTAGGGAAGCAGTCCAGCTTTGTCGGCAGGCCCCAGATGCGCGGCGGAGGCCCGGCGCGCGAACTGACCTTTAATTCTTTCCTCAATGCGCCGGAGGACGGGCTCTTCAGGCTGGATTACCTGGTGGAGCTTGCTGGTGAGCATCAGGCCCGGCCGCCTCTCCAGGCTGCGGGCAAGGTGCTGCTGCGACCGGGCAAGCCGGTGCTCGCCGCCGAGGCCGGGGGCTGGAAATTTATCGTCGAGCTGCAGGGGAAAGCCGGCGAGAGATCCCGGCGGGACGGGTCCGGCATCCTGGAGACCAGCCTGAAGTGCGGAAGGGTCTCTTACCCGGCCAATTTCGTGTACCTGCCGGACGAGCAGTACAGCGCCGTGCTTTACACCCAATCGGGCGATACGGTGAGTAAGTTCATGGTCGGCCTCCTGCCCAAAAGCTCCGCCATGGACGGTACTTTCCTGCTGCAGTATACCCTGTTGCTCAAAGAGGGAGGGGAAACGCTGGCCGGCGGCCAGGGCGAGCTCATCCTGGCCCCCGGCGAAGGAAAGCGCACGGCCGCCGCCGGCAAGGACTGCGTCTTCTCCGCGAAGGCCCTGCACTGAAAAAGCGGGCTTTTAAAAAGGCGCCGGCAAATTTTCTGAATTTTCCCGCGGGCCATTGTGCCTAATTACTGTTAGGCCGTTTAACTGACTAATCATAGGACCTTTGCCTTTTGTCCGGGCGCTAAATAAACGCTAAAGTGACACTGTGTGCATCATGTGTTAACGTCAGCGGCGTTCCCGGATAAGGTCAGGAGGATAACTGAAAATGAGAAATAGAACTTTTTGGCTGCAGATACTGGCTGGTATTTTAATTTTAGCAAGTTCCGGCGCGGCTTCGGCTCAAACGGCCGGCACGCTGAAAGACCAGGTGCTTTCCGACGCGAAGGCTTTAGGCCTTTCCGCTGCCTTTGAAGAAGCGCCGGAGGCGGCGGTCCCGCTGCCCGTCGCCGCCGAGCGCGTTCCTGGTGCTGTGCCCCTCCCCGTGGACTGCAGGAATATGCCCGTCATGTACACTAAGAACGGCGACCTCTACAAGAACGGGCTGAAGATCGGTTCCAATGTTTCTTCGTACAAAGCCGCCTGCTCCGGAGACGTGGCCTGGCGGAGCAGTTACGGGTATATTTACAGGAACGAGAGCAAATTGGGCGACTCCAGCCAGAGCTTCGAGATAGCGCTTTATACGGGTGACGTTTTCTGGAGAAATAATTACGGCAGGCTGTATAAGAACTCCTCGGAGATAGGCGACGCGCAGACTTTCGCGGTGGCCGACTATACCGGGGACGTGGCCTGGCGCGATAATTACGGGCGGCTGTTTAAGAACGGAACGGAGCTGGGCAATTCCAGCCGTTACCAGATAGCCGGGCACACCGGGGACGTGGTCTGGGTGAACAACTACGACCGCCTCTACAAGAACCAGGAAGAACTGGGGAATAGCAGCAGGTTCTCGGTAGCCGATTGGACCGGCGACGTGGCCTGGATGGATTCTTATTCGCGGCTGTATATGAATAAGACTGAAATCTCCTCGAGGTGTCAGAGTTTTGAACTGCGCGAGGACGGTAAATTGCTCTGGCGGGACAGCTACGGCGACTTCCACTACCAGTAAACGGAACATAGTTGTCTTATCGGCGTGCCGCGTATAATTGCGCGGCACGCTTATTTTTAGCGGGGCAAAGGGCAGCAGCCTTTTTATTTATTGGGGGGAGCCGGGTAGATAAGGCTGACGTTCTCCAGGGCGCAGAGGAAGCGCCTGCCTTCCTCGGAACAGTATTTTGCCGCGCCCTCGACGGTGATCTCGCTCCCCCTGTACGGGTTCGCGTCGAAATTATCCAGGACCACGGTCCTTTCCCTGCCGTTGAGGTGACAGCCTCCGGGCGGGCCGGCCTCGCCGGATCCGGAGAGCATGCGGTCCACGCAGTCGCCGGCCGTCCCGGTGACGCGGAGTATGGTCCCGTCCCGCACCTGCAGGCCTGCAAGGGAGTCCACGGCATAGGCTGCCAGCCGCGCCCTCGCCGGCGCGCTGGGCATGGAGGCTACGCCGGACATGCCCGACCCCGCCCCTCCGGCGAGGGAGCTGCCCCCGAAACCCCGGGTGCGCGCGTATTTAGCCTGCCCGTAGGCGCCGCGGGTGGCGGCCGCGGCCGGCGACGGCTGCGCCTGCGCCTTCTTGTCGCTTTCCGCGTAAAGACCGGCGGCTGACGAGCCGGCGTCTTCCGGGCCGGCGTTTTTCGAAAGCCGGCCGCTGGCGGAACTAAGGCCCTTTTGCAGCGACTCAAAAGCGTTGTTCCTTGACATCTGCATCAACGGCACCTGCTCAGGGCTCCTGGAGAGATTTAAGACTACAAACACACCGGCCGCGACCGCGGAGAGGGCCAGCACCGGCTTGAACCAGGGGTAAGGGGCCGGCTTCGCGCGCCCGCCCAGCACTTCACCTTTTAAGGAAAGCGGCACCGGCTCCATGGCGTGCTTCTTAAAAATTCCGGAGACCGTCCCGAGCTGGCCCAGCACGGCGCGGCATTCCGGGCAGCCGGCGAGATGGGTCTCAAGCTGCGCCCTCTCCTGCTGCGGCAGTTCGCCGTCCAGGTAGGCGGAAAGATTATCCCTGCAAAGATTATGATCCATTGTCTTGCACCAGCCCGCTCATTTTCTGCCTCAGCGCCTCGCGCGCCCTGGAGATACCCGATTTCACCGTTCCCAGCGGCTTGTCCGTGATGCCGGCTATCTCGGCATAGGAGCGGCCGTCTATCTCGCGCAGCACCAGCATGACGCGGTCTTCGGGATCCAGCTGCGCCAGGGCCTTTTCAAGCGCCTCTTTCTCTTCCCGCTTCTCTATGGCCGCGTCCACCGGGTCGTCCGGGGCCTGTATCTGCAGCGCCGGCGCTTCGTCGTCGCCGTCCCTGCCCCAGTCCAGCGAGAACGTCTTCCAGAAAGACCTGCGCTTCTCCGACCGCACCCGGTTCTTCCAGACGTTCATGGTGATGCGGTACAGCCACGTGCCGGCGGTGGAGTGCACTCGCAGGTTCGCCAGCCCGCGCACCGCCTTTAAGAAAGCGTCCTGGGCTATATCCTGGGCGTCGCTCTTGTTGCCGCTCAGCCTCAGCGCCAGGTTATACACCATGGGCGAGAATTTTTCAAATAGCTCTTCAGCGTCCACCGCGGCCTCCCGGGGCTTCGGTAATTAGACACCGGAAAGCTAAAAATGTTCCAGAATGGTTCGTCATGAGGAAGGGTTCCCGGTGAAAGTTTAGCAAAAAGGCGAACCGGCAGGAACTTTTTCGGCGCTCCGGTGCCAAACCGGGGACGTGTTCGGACAGGAGGTTAGGGGTCAGGTCTTGATTTTTGATTCCGCTGAAAAACCCCCTCAGGCCAAAAACGAGCTTCAAAAAAGATCATCAAAACACCTGACCCGACAGAGAATAATCGCTTGTACGCGATCCTTGAGAGAAAATTTTTACCCGGTTTTTAGTCCATTTTTAATACAGGGTAGGTTAGGGGTCAGGTCTTGATTTTTAGCATCCGGGAATGCTTTTATGTTGAAAGAACCGCCTGCGGCACGAATTGCCTAATTTCAAGACCTGATCCTGTTGGCGACCGCCTTTTCATGCTGAGGAGGACTAGAGATAATATACCGATGTTTACTATAGTTTCAAAATGAAAATATGTTCAGCCCCGCTTATTGCCGCCTTTTTGTTTTTTTTGCCGACGCGCGCGGTTTATGCGGACGGGGTGATGTGGCCCGCCGCGAATGCGCACGACCTTGTTCCCGAGCAGGCGCAGCGGGCCTGGGTAGAGTGGTCGGACGGCAGCGAACGCCTGACGGTAGCCGTCATGCCCGGGGCTGTCCAGCCTAAACTGGCCTGGATACTGCCTGTCCCCGCCCCGGCCGGACAGGCGCGTTTAAAACTGGTGGACAGCCTGCCGGACTGGAAGGGAAAAGAGGTCCGTGCGGAGGCGCGCCTGGCTTTCTCACCGGGTGTTGTGCTTTTTTTATTTGCGGGCTGCATCCTGCTCTCTTCCGTGTATGAGCTCGCGGTTGTCCTGGGAATTATTCTTCTGCTCAGCGGCATTGCTATCGGGCCGGGCCCAATAGTCAGCCGGGTTGAGGAGGCCGGCGTTAAAGCTTTCGCTCATGCAGAGCTGGGCGGCCTTACTTCGGAACTGGTGGAAGCCCCGTCCCTGGACGCGCTGAAAAAATACCTAAAATCAAAATCCTGCGCCCTGCCCGCGCCCGCCGCCGGCTTTATAGAGGAGCATATAAAGAAGGGCCATTCTTTTGTGATCTCCTGGGCCCGTGCCGAAAAAATAGAGAAGGCGCTGGCTGTAGAAGTGGACTTCCAGTCAGCCGCACCCTGGTACCCGGTAAGGCTGACCTCGGCGTACGGCAAGGCGGAGCTGGAGATAGACCTCACTCTTTCAGGGTGGCAGGAGTTAGTCTCGGCGCCCGGCGGGATAAAGACCGGCTATTACAGCGGCCGCGGCGCCCCCGGGAAGTACACCCGTATTCTTTACAAGGGCAAAGCCGCAGACCTGCAGGAGGACTGGACCTTTGCACCGAAGAAGAGGGCGGCGCTGAAGCTGGCTGAAATGACAGCCGCGCAGCCCTTTTTGGTTAATTTCATTTTCCTTGTTTGGTGTTCAATTGCCGGGACCTTCATCGTAGGGCTTATCGCTTTCCCTGACTGGCGCTGCCGCGCAGGCATACTTCCCCTGTTGGAAGTTGGCCTGGCGGGTATCGTTCCGGTTTACTGGCCAAGCCTGGCCCTGCGGAGGCTGCGCCCGGCGCCCGCCGTAGAGCCGCCGCAGTTACAACCGCAGGCAATGCGCGTTCTCTGGCCGGCAGCGGCGGAACACGGCCTGAAATATTTATGGGGCATAGCGCTGGTCTGCACCGGCACCGGCTTTCTGTTCTGGGCTTTGGACGGCGGTATCTCCGGACTGGTAAGAGCGTCGCTCGGCATCGTGCTTTGTGCCGCCGGGGGAGGGCTGTTCCAATTTTACCGGGGACATCCCCGGGGTTATATCATTGCCGGAGCCCTTTTTGCGCTATTGCCGTTTATAGGACCCTTTCTGGCCCTGCTGATGCGGCCGGGACCTGTGAGTGCGCCCAGGAAGCCTAAGCCCTTCCTGGCCCAGGCCCGGCTTATAGCATTGGCCTGCATGCTGCTGTATATATTCCTCGGGGCCTGGCTGTTGAGCTTCTGGAGCATAAAGAATTCCACGGCGGTTATCAAGTTTGGAAGGGCAAATGTCCAGGGAGACTTTTAGGGAGCTGTTCGCTGCGAAGGGCTCATGTCAATCGGGGATTGCAGCGCAGGGGGTGCCGGCAGGAAGGCTCGTCTTGCAGCAGAGGGCAGGAAAGGAACGGTCATGAATAAGGAAGGCCTGGTCGGAATTATTTCGGAGCAGTATCGCGCTGGCGAGTATATGTTGACAGGGGCGCTTGTAAAGGCTTGAATAAGATAAAATTACGGATGACACAGGATAAATCTGCTCCCGAGATATCGCCGGCTAAAACTCCGCCGCGTTTGTACGCTATCTGGGCCTGGTGTATGGTTATCGCGGCCGCCTTATTCAGCGCCGCGCCGGCGAAGGGGATCGGTTTTCTGGTAACCGGGCTTCTTGGCTGCGCGGTCTTATCCTTCGTCGCGCATTTTACAAGACACCGCGGTAAGGGTATCCTCAGCCTGACCCTGTTTTTGTCTGACCTGGTCCTCGTGGCCGGAATGTTCATGCGCGCTGCGCTGGACCGGCGCGTGAGAGCGCCGGCAGCGGAGCAGGCACAGTGATTTTATCCGGGCGCGCTCTGCCGGTTTTTAGCCAGGGAGGGGCATCTAGCTGTGACAACTGGTGATTACTTCGTTTACGTGTTGTTTTTCTCCCTTTTCTGCTCCTGCATCTTCGCCTGGGGAATGGCGAGGCGGAGTTACTGTTACGATCTGACAGGCTGCAACCCGACAACCATTATCTTCAGGGCTGCGGTGTTTTTCGTCCTCAGCTGCTGTGCTCATTACTATTTATGCAAAGCCCTCCAGCCGGCGATTATCGACTTTATCGTATTGGCGCTTCTCGGGGTCTATATCTGGTACGAGGACTATTCCTGCAGGGAAGATGTTAAGGAGATGGGCCAGGGACTCCGGGGCAAGGTGGCAGAGATGGAGGCCGTGCTCAGGCAAAACCCGGCGAACTGGGGCGCCAGGGAAGGGCTGTCCGATGCCTATGAAGAGCTCGGGGAATTCGCACGGGCGCTGGCCTACGCGAAAGCGGCTTTCCGCAAGTACCCTTCCGAGAGGAACAAATGGCGAATAAAGACGCTGACGGAGAAGCTTAAAGAAGATCTGAAGAACCGATACCTCTGAACGATGCGGGGCCGGAAGAGAAAGCGCCATGAAATGTTCAAAATGCGGGTACGAGAATACGGAAGACGCGGCATTCTGCACGCTGTGCTATGAAGTGCTGAAGAAGGCCGCGAAGGGCCCTTCGACCGCGCCCCCGGTGCGGCCGCAGCTGCCGCCTGAGCCCAAAGTGCCGTCGGGCCCTTTTCCCTGGGGCTTGCTGTTCGTACCTCTGCTGCTTGCGGGGGGGTATTTCGTTCTGCCCCAGCTTAAACGCAAGCCGCTGTCTGAAGCCAGCCTGAAAACCCTGTCCGGAGAAACAGTTAATGTTTCGCCCTGCCCGACCGAGAAGTGCATGATGATCTATGTCGCGCCCTGGTGCCATTATTGCCATGAGGCCATCCCGACCATCGTCGCCCTGCGCGATTTTCTGGAAGGGCGCAACATCACAACAAGGGTAGTAGTGGGGATGGCCTCAGCAAAAGAAATAGAAGCGTTCGCCGGCAAATTCGGCCCCGGGACCCTCCTGGATGTGCGCCATGTTTTCTCCATCTCCTCCGTGCCCCATTTCCTGGTCCTGGACAGAAGCGGCAGGATAATTAAAGAGGGCGGCCTCGGTCCCATGAACCAGAGCGAGATAAATAATTTCGCGAATTATTACGGTTTGCTGTAGCGTCCTTCAGAGAATGCGGCAGAGGATACTGATTTCCCCGGGGGAAAGGTGCTGGGAGAGTTTTTGTTGAATTGCTGTCAACAGGAGTTTCACATGAAAAATAAACAAAACACAATAGCGGCTGAATTCGCTGAGCCTTGTTCCACCAGCCGCCCGGTCAAGCCGGCGCGCGGCCGGAGCATGTTCGTTTTAAAATGGCCGCTGGGACTGGTTTTGCTGGCCGGCTTCGCCGCAGGCTGTCAGAAGCCGGGCCTGCTCTTCGAATGGAAAGTCCTGCGGGCCTCAAAACCCGAATTGGTAGACTTCTGCCCGTGCAAAGGCGCTACGGGGGTGCTCGACATGCTTGAGGCTGTGCGCAAGAAAGGGGCGGGCAAATTCGATGTCTACCTGGTGGATACCTCGGCGAGCAAGGCACACCTGGAACTGGCGCAAAAGTATGAGGTTAAAGAGAACAGCAGGACCTATATGCTCTTTGATAAGGGCAAACCCGTCAAGCGCTCCGCTTTAATGGATATATTCGGGGCAGCCTGCCCCCGGGGAGACGGGGGAGATATTTTTTGCGAGGGAGGGGCAGCGGAGGACGCTATCCTGGCTTTCGCGGCAAACCCGTAGAAGCCGTCCCGGAAAAGTGAAAATATCCATGCATGAAGAAAAAAGAAACAGGAGCTATAGAACCCGCCCCGGCTGACGGCTGACACAACCGACTCCTCGCACACTAACCCGCCCGACAACTGCCGGGCGTGGAGGATTTACAAAATTTTTCAATATTTGTGATAGGGGATTTTGTGATAGGGGATGGTTCTTAATATCTTAATAACTTTTCTGGATTCGTAATTCGAGAAATAATAGACCAGCCCTCGCCTGAAGGCTAACCCGCCAACCTCGCGCCGGCAAAACCGGCGGGGAAAACCCTGCTAAAATTCGCGAAAAACCGCTGAAAGTCCCCGGAAAAGGAACCGGTTGGAACTTTTTGCGTTCTCCGGTGTCTAACCGGGGTAGGGTACGGACAGGAGGCTATATGAAGACCAAAAAACTGATACTGAAAATGCTGGCGCCGGCGCTGCTGCTGGCATTCGCGGCGCTGTCGTCCGCCCAGGTGCAGGACACGGGCGAAGGGTCCATGCAGGTGACGGGGAATACGCCCAGGATACTGCCGCTCAAGCATACCGAGGTGAAGGCTGAGATCTCCGGCTTCGTGGCCGAGGTCACGGTAACGCAGGTGTTCTCCAATCCTATCGACAAGCCGATAGAGGCGGTCTACGTGTTCCCGCTGCCCGAGAACGCCGCCGTCAACGAGATGACGCTGACCGTGGCGGACCGGATTATCAAGGGACAGATAAAGAAGCGCGAAGAGGCGAAGCAGATCTACGAGCAGGCCAAGGCGCAGGGCAAGACGGCCGCGCTGCTGGACCAGGAGCGGCCCAACATCTTCACGCAGTCGGTGGCCAATATCCCGCCCGGCCATGAGATAAGGGTAACACTTAAATATATACAGAACCTGGATTACGACCACGGGGTCTACAAGTTCTCCTTCCCTATGACGGTGGGGCCGCGCTACATCCCCGGCCAGGCTGCGGGGAAAAACGGCACCGGCTGGTCCCCCGATACCGACGCCGTGAGGGACGCTTCGCGCATAACGCCCCCCGTGACGCGGCCCGGGCAGCGCTCCGGCCGCGATATCTCGGTGGAAGTTAAGCTGAAAGCCGGGATAGCCGTAAAGAACATCCGCAGCTCCTCGCACGAGATAACGCTGAAGACGCTGGGAGATACCGGGGCCGAGGTTGGGCTGGACCCCGACGACCGCATCCCCAACAAGGATTTCCTGCTGACCTATGAGCCGGCCGGCAAAGCCGTGGATGCCGCGGTGCTGGCGCACAAGGACGGGAAGGAAGGCTACCTGACGCTGATGGTGCAGCCCAGCGCGGACTTCCCGCTTTCCCAGGTGACGCCCAAAGAGCTGGTCTTCGCGCTGGATGTTTCGGGCTCCATGGGCGGGTTCCCGCTGGAAACTGCCAAAGAGACGGCGCTGCGCTGCCTGGAGGGGATGAACCCCGGCGACACCTTCCAGATCTTCAGCTTCGCCTCGGGGAACAAGCTGCATTTCGACAGGCCGCTCAAAAACACGCCGGAGAACGTCGCGCTCGGCCGCTCCGTCATCAACGGTATCAGGGGCGGCGGCGGCACGGAGATGCTGGACGCCCTGCGCCAGGTGCTGGAGTTCCCCAAGGACCCGGAGCGGATGCGCATAGTGCTCTTCATGACCGACGGGTATGTGGGCGACGATACGCAGATACTGGGGTTCGTGAAGGAACACCTCAACAACAGCCGCATTTTCCCGCTGGGCGTGGGCTCCTCTCCCAACCGCTACCTGCTGGAGGAAATGGCGGTGCTGGGCAAGGGCACGGTGCAATATGTGCGCCAGGACGAGAAGCCGGCCAAGCTGGAGAAGATGATAGAGCGGTTCTACGACAGGATCGCCAAGCCGGTGCTGACCGACCTGACGGTGGACTGGAAAGGGCTCGACGTAATGGACCCCTCACCGGCCGTCATGCGGGACCTCTTCGCCGGACAGCCGGTGTTTATCCACGCCAGGTACAGGAACAGCGGCTCCGGTCCCGTTATACTGCGCGGCAACCTGAGGGGCCAGCCGTGGAAAATGGCGGTGAAGGTGGACCTGCCGGCGCGGGAGACCGCCAACGCCGCCATGGGGCCGCTGTGGGCGAGGGCGCGCATTACCGAGCTTACCCGGGCGATGTACGGCAAGGAGGACGCCGGCCTGAAAGAGCGGATAGTGCAGCTGGCACTGGAGCACAGGCTGGTCACGGAGTATACCTCCTTCGTGGCGGTGGACGAGAGCACCGCCTCGGCCGGGCAGACGCCCATGGTCGTGCCCGTCGAGAGCGAGCTGCCGGAAGGCACCCGCTATGAGGGCTTTTTCGGGGCGTCCGGCGGCGGCCTGAGCGGCGCCAGAGGCGGCATGCAAAGCATGTTCTCCGGCGCGGCCGGGGGTTTCGGGTCCGCTAAGATGGCCTCCCCCGCGGCGTTCAGGGGCTCCGTGAGTAAATCCGGCTACGCTAATGCTTACCTGGCGGCGGCTCCGGAGCAGGCTGACAAAAAAACCGCGGCTGAGCCCGCTCCCAAGGGCGAAAGCCGGGTGGCCGCGCTGGCCGGTGAACTGCTGGCCGCCCCTTCAAGAAGGCTGGTCAGGCAGCTGGTCTCGCTGCAGGACGGCTCGGGCGCGTTCCTGGAACCCGGCGGTGGGAAGGTCTCACTGGCCGATCATGCCCTGGCCCTGCTGGCTCTCGCGAAGGCGAAGTCGGTCTTCGGCGCGGAGCTGGACGGCGCGCTTCAGAACGCGTGGAATTACCTGCGGGGCAATACGCCCGCCGGTTTGGGCGCTAAGCTGGCGGTGACCAACGCGCTCAAGGGCGGGCCTTATCTTAACAGGGCGGGCGTCCTCGGGGAACTTGAGGCGTTGTCCCCGGTCCTGGAGAAACTGAAATAGGGCCGGCAGGGAAAAAGGTACACCAGTCACCTTACAGGAAAAAGCACCCCGGCAGCTCGCTGCCGGGGTGCTCTCTATTAAAAGGCGACAGCGCAGCCGTGAAGAGTAAGTGATTTTTCGCACCTAATCCCCTCTGTAGC
>JAUSCK010000141.1 GCA_030651035.1 Elusimicrobiota bacterium | reverse complement strand
AGTAAATTATCGGCAAAAACACCTCTATACTGCAATTTAAAAGAAACTCTGGGGCAGCCAGACTGCTAAGACGGCTGGATACCCTGCCCCTACGATATCCTTATTATATAATTTGTCGCGTACTTGTGGGAATGTGATTTACGGCACAGAAGCGGGGGCGGCGGTAAAGTATGGGGTAAGACTGCGGATAGCCTGGATGCTGGGCCGCTTGGCTGACTGAGATCACTTCCAGGGACCGCACGCTTTCCAACTGGCGGAAAAGGGCCTGCCTGCGCTTAGTGCGGCTAAAACGGGTTTTAGAAACACTGCCAGACCGGAAAGCGTATCAGAAAAAGCCGTAGGCGCATTGGAAAGCCTGTTCTTACGGAGAAACGCGTTCCATTGCGTCTGCTTTACCTTGTTCTTTGTAAACGTGTCAGTAAATATGACGGGGTTCCCGGGAATCACCGTGGCGCGGGTCTTAAAAGTTTTATTGATGGCCTTCGCCAGCACAGCTCCCTGAAAATCAAACTGGCGAGACAAGAGCCAGATATCAAAGAAGTCTTTCATTCGACTGTTTATAATATCCAATTTGATCATAGCCTCAAGTTTTTCAGCGACAATACTTTCTTTGCTATAACCTCTTAGAACCGGATGCGGCATATCCAATATCCCCGGGTAGATGATTTTTTTAGCCGCAGGGAAGACAATATCGCCAAAACCGATATCGATCTGCATTGAGATACGCGCCTTTCCGAGATTCCCCCAGAAACCTACACGCACGCCCTGATAGTCGGCGTTTTCCGCAATGCGTTCCCCCGTTACTCCGGCAGGGTTAAAAAGCAAACCATCGGGAGGCGCGGTTTTAATGCCGCACACAGAACGCATTATCCCGACAATGCCGGCGACATCGTTTTTAGTCCTGCCCAGCAGATCTATGTCCTTGGTGGGGCGCGGAAGACCGGGTTCCCAGGCTGAAAGCATTAACGCCCCTTTCAGGATAAATTTGCCGGCATGCGGGGATTTAGACAACCTGTACAGGAACCGTTCAATGGCAAAATATTGCAGAACTTCCTCAAATGGCCTGCGGGTCAGCCTGGCGTTGTTAAGCAGCCGCTGATGGATGGAGGCGGAAAGATTTTTTACCCCGTCTTTCTTCACAGGAGTGATTCCAGGTATGGGCGCAGAACATTCTCAACGCGGCATATTTTGGCATACATTATAAGTTTATTGAGGTTTTTGTTTTTACGCCTGAGATACATTTTAAGCGCCTCTATTGAAGTGTCCAAGCCGACCTTGCCGCGAAATTTAAAGCAATCGGCAAGAGTTTTCTCCGGGTTGTAGATCCTGACCGGAACGCCGTCAATTATATGGGTTTCAATCCCGCTATCCAGGGGTTCCTTTGAAAACCTGAAAATGCGTATGGGCGGGTACTCAAGCCGGGGCATTTCTGCGCCGCGCGCTACGGCAAGGTATACTTCACGCGGGATCTGCGTGGTAATGCCATGATAGGCAAGCGCCGATATAAGGCAGATTACGCCTTTGGGCGCGCGAATAGCCACATTTACTATATCGGGGTTTTCTTGCGGCCGCCCTGGCAGCCGGTATGTCCCCCTGCTGATCTTCTCAAGAAGGCCCATGTTGACCATGGCATAAAGGTTTCTTGGATGTATTTTGAGCCTGCACACATCCCTCGTCTTGAAAACCCCGGGCATTTTTTTAAGTGCAGCCAGTTCTTTTGCGTATTTTTTTAGCATGGATATATTTACCATCACTTATTAATATCTGATGGTTATTTTATCCACTTTTTCAAGCGCTGTCAACCAACCGTCCGGCAACGGGGGCGGGGCTTAAACATTAGTCGCACTGTTAGAAAAAGCTCTGGGGGACGAAGACGGTGTCGTTGGGTTCCAGGAAGATGTCGGCGCTTTTGTCGCCTTCTTTGGTTATGCGGGAAATTTTGACTTCGATGCTCTGGTTCTGGCCGTCGGCGTTACGCAGGACTTTGGTCCTGTCGGGGGCGGCTATATCGGTAAAGCCGCCGGCTAAAGTTATGGCTTCAAGCACGGTCAGTTTGCGCTCGGTGGGCAGCTGGATGGCGCCGGGTTTTTTGACTTCGCCCAGCACATAGATCTGTTTGTTGCCGTATTCCTTGATGAAAATGGTGACCTGGGGGGCTTTTATATAGTCCGAAAGCTTCAGGGCGAGGAAACTTTCCGCCTCGGGGACCGAGAGCTCGGAAAATTTAAGGTTGCCGGCCAGGGGGAAGGTTACCGTACCGTTGCCGCTTATGCGCAGGGTGCGGGACATGTCGGGTTCTTTGAAGACAGTGATCTCTATCAGGTCGCCGGGTTGGATCTTGTAATTGGCCTGGCTTTTGGTCTTCTGTTCCAGCGCGGTCTGGATCAGGCGCTGTTCTATGAGCTGCTGTTGTTCGGCCGAAGAGGCGGCAAAAGCGGGCGCTGCGGAGGCGGTGGACTGCGGTGTTAGGAGCTCCGGCATGGAAGGCCGGACGGCGGCGTTCTGGCGCGGCGCGGCGCAGCCGAAGAGGGCTACCGCGACAATTAAAAAACTGGCCTTTCTCATAGTGATATTATACCAAAATAGGGGTATCAGGGAGGCGGGGCGATTTAGGAACCCGACACTAGGGTGTCGGGATGCTCTGCTATACTTTTTTGTACCGCCAGGGCTTGACTAATAGTAGCTTTTAAGCTACAATATAGGAGGGGATATGGATATTTCCCCCATAAATGTCCAGTATTACCAAACAGGTTCCGGCCGTTGCCCCTTTAAGGATTGGTTGGACTCCCTGGGCAGCACCGAACAGGTGGCGGTGGACTCCAGGCTGACAAGGATACGCCGGGGTCTTTTTGGGGACCATGAATACCTGGGCAGCGGCGTTTATGAGTTCAAATTCCATGTCGGTCCGGGATACAGGATCTATTACGGCAAAGAAGGTAAAACTTTGGTTATACTGCTTCAGGGAGGGGACAAAAAGAGCCAACCGGCGGACATTGAGACGGCTCACGGTTACTGGCTGGATTATTTAAGGAGGTCAAAGAAATGAAACCCTCAAAAGATTATCACGCCGATCTGCTGCGGCGCTTGGCCGACCCAAAGTACGCGGAGGCATATCTGAACGCCTGCCTTGAGGATGAGGACGAGGGAGTTTTCCTGCTGGCCTTGCGCGATGTCGCCCCGGTTCATGGCGGGATCTCACAACTCGCAAAGAGGACGCACCTCAACCGGGAACACCTCTTCCGTATGCTTTCAAAGACCGGCAACCCGCAACTTCATAGCTTACGGCAGGTAGTCGACGCCATAGGCTTAAAATTCACGCTGCGGCTTGTTTAACGGGGCGATTTATGGGTTTGAGAGGTTGAAAAATTGGGCGGAGGGGCGGCCGGGGCGTTGGGAAACCGGGCGGTTGGAGGGGCGGACGTAGAGGTGGATCAGGAGGTTCTTTTTCAGGAGGGTGAGGTCGGTGTTTACGGGGACGCGGAGGAGATAAGTCTCTATGCTTTGCAGTGACTTAATGTAAAGGTCGCGGGCTTCGGGTTTGTTTTTGAGGGCACGGTTATAGTAGTCGGCGCCTAGGCGGAAGGCGTAGCGCGGGGACGGGGCCCAGTTCAGCGCGGCGGCGCGGTAAAGGACTTTTTTTTCGTAAGGGGCGCTCTTAGCGATGAAATCATACCACCAACCGATGGCAGGGGAGATGGTGAAGAACATCAGCAGGCACGCGGCCGCGGCGGCAGGCAGGGCGATGCTTCTTTTAAGTGGCGTCTCCGCCTCTTCTTCTTCAGCGTCATAACGGAACTTGAGGCTTTCAACGGCGGGTTTTGAGGCCAGGGCCCCCATCAGAACATAAAAGACCAGCGCGTTGGCCGGCATCTGGGAGCCGAACTCCACGAAATTGTGCAGCGAGGCGGCCAACAGGGCCCCCAATCCCCCCCCATAAAGGGATTTGACGGTGAAAGAAGGGCATTCGGTCCAGATGTGGAAGAATTTGCGCAGCGCGGCCATAAGCCCGGTCAGATAAATTAGCCCGCCTAACAGGCCGACCTGCAAAAAGAGCTCCAGCCAGTCGCCGTGGATATGGCGCACCAGTCCCCAGTTCTTCAGCTGATAATACGGGAAGGCGTGCTCCACCGCTCCCAGGCCGGCGCCGAACAGCGGGAAATCCCTGAACATCTCAAGCCCGCTTTGATACAGCGAAAACCGCACCGTCACCGAACCTACAAGGACCCCGTTATCGAAACCCAGCAGCAGGCGATTATTGTAAAGCAGTATCCCGTACCCGACGATAAAAAGCGCCACCAGGCCCCGGGCCGCATACTTTGAAGTTTTGGTTTTTATGAAGGTGGTTGAAATAAAAGCCAGGACGGAGGCTGCCAAGACCAGCGAGTGCAGCCCGCCCCTGGATCCTGTTTTGATCACCCCGTATACTACGGCGCAGAGCATCACGGCTTTCAGGAACTGGATGGCGGCGAGGTCGTAAAACCGTTTGCGGCTCTGGTGGGCCAGCAGGTCTTTGAAACCGGAAAGGAATATGCCCGCCCCGGCCATGGCCGACATGATAAGGAACAGCGCCGCGTGGTCTC
>JAUSCK010000136.1 GCA_030651035.1 Elusimicrobiota bacterium | reverse complement strand
GGTAACCAGCGTAAGCACGGTCACAAAGTAAAACCCGAAGGTCGGGTTGGTCACTATGGTGGGGCCGCCGCCGGCCTGCATCTTGGTCATCGCTATCGTGAGACCCAGCGACTGGAAAGCCGCCAGGAACAGCGTGAACAGGCGCGTAAACTGCACTATCTTCTTGCGGCCGCTTTCGCCTTCCTTCTGCAGGCGGTCAAGCACCGGGAAGATGTGCGCGCCCTGTACCAGGCTCATAATGATGGAGGCGTTGATGTAAGGCATCACGCCCATCGAGAAGATGGAGAACCTGCTCAGAGCGCCGCCGGAGAAAATGTCCAGGAAGCCCAGCAGCGAACCCTTCTGGGCCTCGAAGATGGCCTGCAGCGCCGCCGTGTTGATGCCCGGTATCGGGATAGTGGCGCCGATGCGGTAAACAGCCAGCGCCCCGAGTACGAAGAATATCCGCTTTTTAAGATCTTCTATCTTAAAAATGTCGGTAATCTGTTGCATTATTTTTTACCTGTTTTGGCTTTCTTTTTAGCCGCGCTCTGGGCGTCGACTACCGCCTGCTTCGCGGCCTTGGCTCCGACGAGCACGGTGGTTTTTCCGCCGGCCTTCGTTATTTTCTCGGCCGCGCCCTTGGAGAACGAGTGGGCCGTAACGTTGAGCGCCTTCGTGACCTCGCCGTTGCCGAGGATCTTCACGAGGTCGGCGTGCTTCACAAGACGGCATTTTACCAGCGCGTCGGGAGTGACTTCCGCGCCCGCGGAAAAATTCTTTTCAAGCGAGGAGATATTGACCCACTCGTAATTCTGGCGGAATTGGACGTTGCTGAAGCCGCTCTTGGGAATGCGGCGGAGCAGCGGGGTCTGGCCGCCCTCGAACCCGACCGGCTTGGTGCCGCCGGAAGTGGAGTGCTGGCCCTTCTGCCCGCGGGTGGAGGTCTGGCCGTGGCCGGAGCCCTGGCCGGTACCGAGGCGCTTGGGCTTGTGAGTGGAGCCCGGCTTGGGCTTAAGATTGTTCAGTCTGATCATAATGTTTCTCCTGGCTTGCTGGTCGATAAAAGTTTCGGCCCGGTCTATTCGCGGCCGCGGATCTTCATCACTTCCTCTTTGCTCTTGAGGCGCTTGAGGGCGTCCACCGTGGCGTAAACCGTGTTGAACGCGTTGCGCGTGCCGAGGTTCTTGGTGAGGACATTCTTAACGCCGCCGGCTTCGAGCACGGCGCGCACCCCCCCGCCGGCTATCAGTCCCGTACCGTTAACGGCGGGCTTCATCCAGACTTTGCCGGCGCCGAAATTGCCTTCGATCTCGTGCGGGATAGTGGTGCCGGTCAAAGGGAACTGGAACATTTCTTTGCGGGCGCCCGCGGTGCCTTTCAGTATGGCGCCCTGCACCTCGTTGGATTTGCCGAGGCCCACTCCGACTTTGCCGCTGCCGTCGCCGACCACCACCAGGGCGTTGAAGGAGAAGCGCTTGCCTCCCTTGACCACCTTGGTCACGCGGTTGATCACCACGGTGACGACTTTCTCTTCGGCGGCGCTGGACAGGTTCAGTTCCATGGCCTCGCCGGGGGTCTTGCCCTGGGCGCTGAGTTCTTTGCTGGTCTTAAGTTGTTTCTGGTTTCTGAGCATTTTTTGGCTTCTCCCTTAGAATTTCAATCCGGCTTCGCGCGCCGCGTCCGCCAGGGCCTTGATGCGGCCGTGGTAGATCCTGCCGCCGCGGTCAAAGCAGACCTCGGTGACGCCTTTGGCTATGGCGCGCTTGGCCAGGAGAGCCCCCACCACTTTGGCGGAGTCTATGCTCTTGCCTGACTTGAACTTGCCCTTCATTTCCTTCTCCAGGCTGCAGGCGGCCGCGAGGGTCGCGCCCTTTATGTCATCTACGACCTGGGCGTAAATATACTTGTTGCCGCGGTAGACGCTCAGCCTCGGCCTCTTTATGCCGTGCTCGAACAAATTGTTCCTCGAGCGCATTTTGCGGAATTCGTAGCGTTCTTGTTTGCTTATCATGATCGTTCTCCCTGGTTATTTCTTAGCCGCGCCGCCTGCGCCGCCGCCGGCTCCGGCGCTCGCGCCCGCCGCCGTCTTACCGGCCTTGCGGATGATGTGCTCGCCCTGGTACTTAATGCCGGTGCCCTTATAGGGTTCCGGGGGCTTTATGCGCTTGATCTGGGCGGCCAGGTTGCCTACGACTTCCCTGTCTATGCCCTTTATCGTGAGGACCACCTGCTTGGGGTCGAAGGACATTTTTATGCCCTGGGGTATGTCCACTATCACGGGGTGAGAGAACCCCAGCTGCATGGTGACGCGGTTGCCTTCCACCGCGCCCTTAAAACCCACGCCGCTGATCTCCAGCACCTTTTCAAATTCCTTGGTGACTCCGCAGACCATGTTGTTGACGCGCGCCCTGGCCGTGCCGAAAAGCGCGGACTTGTCCGTGGCGCCCTGGGCGATGCTGATATTGATATTGGAGTCCTTGACCTCGGCGTTGATGCCGTCGGGCAGGGAATAGAACAGCTTGCCCAGCGGGCCCTCAACCAGGACCTTCCTGTTTTCAACTCTTGCTTTTACCTTTTCCGGAAGCGCGACCGGCATTTTTCCAATTCTGCTCATGTTATTACCTCTTTGTAAATTCCGACATTCCTGATTTTCGATTCTTGACTTTCGATTTTCAGTTTACCAGACCTGGCAGAGCACTTCACCGCCGAGTTTCTGCTTCTTCGCCTCGGCGTCCGTCAGCAGCCCCTTGGAAGTTGAAACGATCGTCACGCCGAAGGCGGCGCGCACGTGGGGCATCTCATTGTGCGCCCTGTAAATGCGCAGGCCGGGCTTTGATACGCGGCGTATGCCGTTTATGACCGGCTGCTTGTCCATGGTGTACTTCAGCGTGATGCGTATCACGCCGCGCCTGTCTATGGTCTTGTCCAATTTAGGGTCAAGCACCTTGAAATTGGATACAAAGCCCTCGTCCTTGAGGACTTTCACAAGCCCGACCTTGATGCCTGAGAAGGGCACGTCCACCCGCTCTTTCTTCTTTATCGCGGCGTTCTTTATCGAGCACAACATGTTTGCTATAGGATCCATTTTTTTACCTCGTAAGCTAAAAGCATCTACAGGTCCCGGCCCTCTTTACTTGTGGCCTTTGACCCGTGTCCTGTGACTCTCCGTTTTACCAGCTTGACTTCCTCAGGCCGGGGATCAGGCCTTCGTGCGCCATCTTCCTCAGGCATATCCTGCAGAGCCCGAAGTCCCGGTAGTAGCCGCGCGGCCTGCCGCAGATCTGGCAGCGGTTGCGGAAGCGCGTAGAGAACTTCTGGGGTTTGCGCATCTTCGCCATCCATGCATATGTAGCCATTTCTTTCTTCTCCTGTGTTTATCCAAATCGCTTTTCGTCCGCCGCCAGCAAGAACCTTTTACGCCTTGGGCGCCTGTTTCACTTCGGGCTTCTTGAAGGGCATACCCATATATTCCAGCAGGGCCTTGCCTTTCTTGTCGTCCCCGGCGGTGGTCACGAAGGTTATGTTCATGCCGCGCGCCTTGGGCGACTTTTCCATGTTGACCTCGGGGAATATGTGGTGCTCTTTCAGGCCCATGTTCAGGTTGCCGCGCCCGTCGAAGAACCTGGGGTCCACGCCCTGGAAGTCGCGTATGCGGGGAACGGAAACCGACACGAAGCGGTCGAAGAACTCGTACATCCGCGTCCCGCGCAGCGTCACGCGCACGGCTATGGGCATGCCCTCGCGGAGCTTGAAGTTCGAGATGGATTTCTTCGCGCGGCGTATCTGCGGAGCCTGCCCGGCGATGACCGTAAGGTCTTCCTTGGCCAGGTCCAGCGCCTGTATGTTTTCCTTGGCCTCGCTGACGCCGATATTTATCACGATCTTGGTGATCTTGGGCGCGGCCATCGGGGAAGTAAGGTTGAAATCCTTCATAAGCGCCGGCCTCACCGTGTTGAGGTACATATCGCTCATGCGCACCTTGTAGCCCTTGGGCATGGGGATGACGGCGCCTTTATGGGCCTCCGTCACCTGCACCTTCTGGTGCTGCTCCTTGCTTTTGGCCTTCTGCTGCTCTTTAGAAGCGTGCTCTTTAGGAGTATGCTCTTTCTTCTGATCTTTGGGGTTGTCCTTCGCCATATAAATTACCTCTTTAGATTATCGCCTCATTGCATTTTTTGCAGATGCGCAGTTTTTCGCCGCCCTGTATGGAGATCTTAACGCGGGCGGTCTTGCCGCACTTGGGGCAGACCAGCTGCACGTTGGAGATGCTCATGGGGGCCTCCATCTTGTGGATGCCGCCCGGCTTCTCCTTGGTGGTCTTCTTGTGCTTGGAGACTATGTTTATCCCCATCACCACCACCTTGCGCGCCTCGGGCATGACTTCCTTCACTTCGCCTTTTTTGCCCTTGTCCTTGCCGGCTATCACGATGACAGTATCTTTTTTCTTGAGTTTTATCATATTTTCCGCCTTATTAGGCCTATGGCCATGCCGTAACAAGCGCTATGCGCTTCAGACGGCTAAATTACTTCGGGAGCGAGCGAAACCAGCTTGAGGTAGTTTTTCGCGCGCAGTTCGCGGGCCACGGGGCCGAAAACACGGGTGCCTTTGGGCTCGCCGTTCTCGTCTATCACGCAGACGGCGTTGTCGTCAAAGCGTATGTAGGAGCCGTCGGCGCGGCGCACTTCCTTGGTAACGCGCACCACCACGGCCTTAACCACTTCGCCCTTCTTTATGGCGCCGTGCGGGATGGCGTCCTTCACCGAGCAGACCACGGTGTCGCCCAGGAAGGCGTAGCGGCGGTAGCTGCCGCCCATCACGTGGAAGCACATAAGTCTGCGGGCGCCGGAATTATCGGCCACGTTCAACATTGTTCTCAGCTGTATCATAGATCGTTCCTTTTTATTAAATCGTGCTCCGCACGCCGTTTCGGGTCCGGCTCTTATTTCTTGCTCTTCTCGACTATCCGGCTGATCCTCCAGCGCTTCAGCGTGGAGAGGGGGCGGGTGCTGGTGATCTCCACCAGGTCCCCGCTCTTGGACTCATTGGCCTCGTCGTGGGCGTAAAACTTGCGGTGGCGCCTGAGGGTCTTGGCGTACACGGCGTGCCTTATTACGTGGTCCACGCTGACCACGCGGGTCTTCGTCATCTTGTCGGAGACGACCAGGCCGCGCAACACCTTCCGGCTGGCTCTCTTTTCGGTATCTTCGGTCTTTTCAGTTTTATCTTTCATTTTTTAACCTCGGCGGCGGTTTTTGACTTCGCCAGCTCGCGCTGCCTGAGCCAGGTGTTTATCATGGCTATCTTGCGGCGGGCGGTGCGCAGCACCAGCGGGTTTTCAACCGGCGCGGTGGTGCGCTTGAATTTAAGCTGGAAAATATGTTTCTTCAGGTCCGCGGCCTGCGCCTTCATTTCGGCGTCGCCCATGTTCTTCAGAGTTTCCTTGTCTTTTCTTTTCATAAGAGCTGCTCCTTAATTCTCTTCGCGGCACACCAGCCGGGTCTTTATCGGCAGCTTGTGGCCGGCGCGGATAAAAGCTTCCTTGGCGGTCGCGACGTCCAGGCCTTCCACCTCGAACAGTATGCGGCCGGGCCTGACAACGGCCACCCAGTGGTCCGGGGCTCCCTTGCCTTTACCCATGCGGGTTTCGGCGGGGTGCTTGGTGACGGCCTTGTCCGGGAATATGCGTATCCAGATCTTTCCTTTCTTGCGCAGGTAGCGCACGATGCACACGCGGCAGGCCTCTATCTGGCGCGCGGTTATCCAGCGCGGCTCAAGGGCCTTCAGGCCGAACTCCCCGAAAGCGAGCGTGAAACCGCTTTTCGCCATGCCCTTGATGCGCGGGGCCGAATGCGTCTTGCGGTATTTTACTCTCTTAGGCATTAACATAATTATTGCTCCTTAAAATGGCCGTCTGATAGGCATGTCAGGCGCCGGGGTTAGCGTCCCTGCGGGCCTGCGCGGATTCGTCCATCACCGGGATCTCGGTGGGATTCTCGGCTTCCATCTTGATCAGCTGCTCGCGCAGTTCGCGGGGGGTCTTCGCGAAGAACAGCTTCTTGAAGATCCACACCTTTATGCCGATCTTGCCCATGCCGGTGAGGGCTTCGGTCAGGCCGTAATCGATGTCGGCGGAGATGGTCTGCAGCGGCACGCGGCCCTTGCGGAACCACTCGCGGCGGGCGATCTCGGCGCCGCCGAGGCGGCCGGAGGCCATGACTTTTATCCCCAGGGCGCCGGAGCCCATCGTGCGCTCCATCGCGCGCTTGATGGCGCGCTTGAAGGAGATGCGCTTCTCCAGCTGCTGCGCCACCGACTGGCCGACCAGGCGGGGGTCGAGCTCGGGAATCTTTATCTCGGAAACGTTAAGGTAAACCTTGCGCTTGGTAAGGCGCTCTATGTCTTTTTTAAGGTTCTCGATGTCCGCGCCCTTGCGGCCGATAACGATACCGGGGCGGGCCGTGTGTATGGTCACCTTGAGGTAGGCGCCGGCGCGCTCGATGTCCACCCAGCTGACGGAGGCCATGGCGAACCTCTCGGCAACCATGCGCCTTATCTCAAAATCCTCGCCGATCAGCTCCGGCATCTTCTTGGGGGAGAACCAGCGGGACTGCCAGTCCTGGATGTAGCCCAGCCTTAAACCTCTAGGATGAATTTTTTGACCCATATTATTTCCGCTCCTTGGTATCGGACACCACGACATTTATGTGGCACATCTTGCGCTTGAACGGCATCGCGC
>JAUSCK010000121.1 GCA_030651035.1 Elusimicrobiota bacterium | reverse complement strand
GACATGGAGCTTAAAAAAGTTTACCAGGAACTTTATGAAGATGGGACGCAATTCCTCAGTGCACAAAGTTTTCAAGGAGTGCTGACTTCCCGCGAGCTTAAATTGAAAAAGAAGATCGCAAACATCGCGGGGTTACAGATGGCGGACCTGCTCGCCTATCCGATAAAGCAGGATATCCTTACCAAAGACGGCATTGCGGGTGTAAGCCAAGGGGATTTTGGGGAGAAGCTTTGCGCCAGTGTCCAGAGCAAGCAGAACACCTATAGCCGTAAGTTCCTAAAATGAAAAGCCTGCTTTCGCAGGCTTCTCACGCTGACCCATACGGGCCATCCACCTCCGATTGCTCGGATTAGTTATATTATAATACATCGCTAGAAAATCGTCAAGGGCAGTAGGCCGGCCTCCAGGAGCCGCCGACGGCGGTTGTGGATGGACGTAAACTTGGGGAGTCCGGCGCAGCTTGGCTTATTAGGCCAGGCTTGCCATTAGTGTCTTGAAATCCCCGAAGGAAAATGGTTTGCGCAGTATGGTGTGAATACCCTTGTCCGAAAGCTGGCGGTCGATCTCTGCCTGGTCAACGGCCGTTATAACCACAACCCGCGTCTTCGGGGCCACGTTCCGGAGATCCTCCAACACCCCCATACCGGATTTCCCCGGCAGGATAAGGTCCAGAAAAACCACATCGGGTTTAAATTCCGAGAAATGATCTATCGCCTCGCTCCCGTTCTCCGCTTCGGCGATATCTTCATACCCGAGCTTTGCCAGCATCGTCTTTATCATGCCCCGCGTAAGCGCGTTATCTTCAACCAGTAATATTTTTATAATACCCCCGTGCTTTATGAGGTTTAATCTCCCCGCGCCGGCGATAAAGCCTTATTCACCACCGCCATAAAAACTTCCGCTTTAAAAGGTTTTTCTAAATGGCCGATAGGGATCTGTTCCGGGGCAAGTATCCCGATCGAGCCCGACACAAGCAGGCAGGCGCCGGCTTGTTTTGCCTCGAAGAGCTTTATCAGGTCCGTGCCCAGGCCGTCACCGAGCATAAGGTCCGTTATTAATAAATCATAATTATGGGAATTTATTAACCGGGCGGCTTCGGCGAAGCTGGAAGTCTTTGAGATTAAATAATCCGTGCCGGCAAACAGGCGCACGTAAACATCGAGCATAGCCGCGTCATCGTCGGCCACAAGGATATTTTTAGGCATCTTCTTCCCCTAACCCCGCCAGATGCCCCCACCCGCTGCATAGCCCCCCGGCTGCTTTATGAGTGTATCATTAGCCACACAATCCCGACATAGTCTATAAGTCGCAAGATACATAGAAATTATTCCTATAGATGATGGGGGAAATCCGGAATATATCATAAAGTCAGTACAGGGATCCTGCTTCATCCGGCCTGCATCTTTAGCCCATATTCTGCTCATTTCGTGTAAGTTTTAATTGAGCTTATTTTGAACCGCACCGGAACTTCTCCGAAGGTCTGTCAGCTACGTTATATATAGGCGAGAAATGGGGATTTTTATGGGTATAAATATTTATGCCATAATTGCCAGGCAATTGCGCCTTATGCGATTGCAGGCGGGACTTACGATAGAGGACCTGGCGGATGCCGCGGGAATAAGCGTAAGCTTCCTTGCCTATCTGGAAACAAATAAAAAAAAGCCCAGCCTGGCCACCCTCGCAAAGATAGCCGCGGCGTTAAATGTTTCCGTAGCGGAATTATTTGATAAGAAAACTGCCCCCAATATCGCGGGGGGGAAACAAAGAACACTGAATAGAATTTTAAAATTGCTGAAAAACCAAAGCCCGGAAAACATGGAAACGATCCTGGCCACCGTAACGGTTCTTGCCAAGAAGCTTCTAGATAAATAGGCCCGATAGCGACATATGATTCACGCGCAGAAGCTTGCGCGCGGGTTTGCTAAGCGTGGCGCGTAATGCGGCCGCGGCGGCCTCTTACACGCGCTTCAGCCGCTTTTCGGACCGTGGGGGGGGGGGGGGGGCACGTTAGCCATACCACCCGCGTTTTTTTGGTAAGCACGTCGAGCGCAAACGGTTTCTGGAGAAAGTTTCTGTCCGTGTTTAGTATACTCTGCGCAAGAACGGCATGCTCTGTGTAGCCGGACATGAAGAGCATTTTCATGTCCGGGTGCAGGGTTTTTAAGCGTTCAGCCAGTTCAAAGCCGCTCATTTTGGGCAGTACCATATCCGTCACTATGAGATGAACAGGGGTTTTATGGCGTTTGCAGATCGCCAGCGCTTCTTCCGCGCTGGCGGCTTCAAGGACCGTAAAGCCGTCCTGCGCGAGGGTGCGCCGGACAAGGGTACGGATCTGGACGTCATCATCCACTACCATAACGGTGCCTGTTCCGGTAAACATATTTTTAACTGCTTTCTGCGGTTCGGTTATTTCTTCGCCGGCCGGGACCTGCGGGAAATAGAGTTTAAAAACCGTGCCGTGCCCTTCTTCGCTGTAAACAACTATGGAACCGCCGCTTTGTTTGATAATCCCATGGACCGTGGAAAGCCCCAGGCCCGTGCCCTTGTCGCGCGGTTTAGTGGTAAAGAATGGTTCGAAAAGGCGGGATTGCGTTGCCGCGCTCATCCCGGTGCCCGTATCGCTGACGGACAGCATTATATAATCGCCCGGCTCGACTGTCCCGTTAAGGTGGATGTGCGCCTCGTTCATGCGCACGACAGAGGCTTCAATAGTGATCTTGCCCCCTTTAGGCATAGCGTCGCGGGCGTTAACCGAAAGATTTAACAGCACCTGTTCTATATAGCCGGGGTCCGCTTTTATAAGCGGCGGCGTTTTGCTGGTAAGCGCCGTCAGTTTTATGTTCTCGCCGATGAGGCGGCCGAGCATTGTTTTTACACCCAGGATAACCTTGTTTACGTCCAGCACTTTCGGCTGCACTACCTGCTTGCGGCTGAAGATGAGGAGTTGGCGCGTTAACGCGGCTGCGCGCAACCCCGCTTTTTTTATTTCTTCCGCATCCGCCCGAGAAGGAGCGTCCAGACACGGGCTTTTAAGCAGGAATTCACAATAGGACAGGATCGCCGTCAATATGTTATTGAAGTCGTGGGCGATACCACCAGCCAGGCTGCCGGCCGTCTCCATCTTCTGCGACTGGCGGAACTGTTCCTCTAATTTCTTTTTTTCCTGTTCCGCGGCTTTAGCCGCGCTTATATCTTCTATAATGCCGAGATAGCGCGGGGCGGAACCGCCGGACGCCGGCAGCGGCGTGGCGGTCAGACACACCCAGACCGGAGCCCCGCCGGGTTTAAGATAACGCTTTTCGAGCTGGAATGTTTCCTTGTTCCCGGCATACAGCGCCGCCAGATTGTCCGACTGCGTCTTTATATCGTCAGGATGGGTGATGCTCTGCCAGGAGACCGCGGCCAGTTCTTCCGCGGTTCTACCGACGATCTTTGAGAACATCGGATTTACGCTTAAGAATTTACCTGTCCCGGAATCCGCCATACATATACCCATAGGCGCGGCTGTAAACACGGTTTTAAACAATGCTTCGCTTTCCTTTAACAATTCTAGAGTCTTCTCGCGGGTGGCCAGCGCTTCTGTAAGTTCGCGGGTGCGCTGCGCGGCCAGGGTTTCCAGCTGGTCATGTTCCGCCTGCCGCAGAATATTGTCGGCTTTGATCTTCGCCATGACCCGTATTTGCGCAGTTAATTCCCATAATTCCAATGGTTTTACAATAAACAATTCAGCACCGGCCTCGAACGCTTTTGTGTATATTTCCTCGTCGGGTTTCAGCGCGGTCAGGAAGGCGACCGGAATATTCCTGAGACGCGCATCTTCTTTCAGCCGCCGGCACACCTCGAAGCCGTCCATTCCCGGCATGGAGATATCGAGGAAAATCATATCGGGATCTTCAGCCAGCGCCAGGTTTATACCCTTAAGGCCGTCCGTGGCGGTGAGGAATCCGGCGGAAGGAAAAGCATGCGCAATAGCGGAATCCAGAGTGTCCAGAGTATCCTGGCCGTCATCGATCGCCAATATTTTCATTTTCTCAGCGGTAATCATTGTTTTGCCCCCTGGTTTAAAGAGACTCCCCCGGTAAAGCAGGGAAAGACAAGGCAGCTTGCGACAAATAGTTTTGACGCAGACATAAGAAACTGGGTGTGTGTTGACCCAACTGCCGATTTCCCCAACGCATTCAGTATACCGCTTTTAGAGGAGGTGCACTTTGAAACAACGGGGGGCGGCGGTTAAGCTGGGTGTTAAAGTTAAGAAGCTTAAGGCGCTAGTTTATGTTTTTTGTTTTTAGACCCCGCGCCGCCTACAAGCGCGCCCGTGCCGGTGGGGCGCTTGGAAACTTTAAACGAGGGGGAGAAAAGAGCATCACTTGTTCCCACTGGAAACTGCAGGCCACCCTGGAATACGCACTTGATAGCTTTAAGCAGTTCGGATGCCGGCTGGTCTTTTGTCACATAACCTCGCGCGCCGCACCGGGCCATCTTAACCACGTATTCCTCGCTGGAGTGAAGACTGAAGGCGAGAATTTTAGACTTAGGCACTAG
>JAUSCK010000118.1 GCA_030651035.1 Elusimicrobiota bacterium | reverse complement strand
CGTTGGCGCGGCGTATGCCTTCCTTCTTCCACTCTTCCGCTTTGGTTATCACGCGGAACAGGTCCAGGTTTATGCCGGGATTGGGGTTTACGCAGTTTATGGAAGTAGGCAGGGTCTTATTATAGAGCGCCAGGGCGGTTTTCGCTATGCCCATGGCCCCGGCCGCGGCTTTGGAGTGGCCTATCTGCGACTTTATCGAGGTAAGCCCGAGCTTTTTCCCGGAGCTCATATGCGGGCCGAAAATTTCCTGGAGCACCTGCACCTCGGCGGCGTCGCCCACCTTGGTGGCCGTGCCGTGCGCTTCCACGAAATCCACGTCCGCCGGGGAATAGTCCACACCCGCGAAAGCGTTCTCTATGGCTATTTTCTGGCCCTTGGGGTTGGGGGCGGTTATGCCCTTGCCTTTGCCGTCCGAAGACGCGCCCACCGAGTTCACCAGGGCGTAGATCTTGTCGCCGTCGCGCACCGCGTCGGACAGGCGTTTCAGTATGTAAATGGAGACGGCTTCGGCCATTACAAAACCGTTGGCGCGCTCGTCGAAGGAGTAGGAGCCGTCGGCGGACAGGGCGCCTATCTTGCAGAACTTCACGAAGGCCGGGGGCGACATCATCTCGTCGGCTCCCCCCGCCACGGCCATGTCGAACTTGCCGGCCCGCAGGCCCAGCACCGCGTAGTCCAGCGCCGCCATCGAGGAGGCGCAGGCCGCGTCCATGGTCATGTTCGGTCCGTTGAAATTGAAAATGTTGGCTATGCGGCCGGCCGTCACGTTGGAGAGCTCGCCCGGCATCGTGTCTTCCGTTATGGTCAGTATCCCCGCGTCTATGCCGGCCTCATACTCCTTTATCATGGCGTCGCGCTTATCCTGCGGCAGGGCCGAGAAGGAGGCGGTCTTTTTCAATATGTCCTCGTTGTAGAACTTATAGACGCGCATGTCGGTCATTTCCTTGCGCATCGCGCCCATGGCGTTGCCGATAACGGCGGCGGTCATTCTGGGGTCGAAAGGTTTCTTGTCGTAGCCGGAATCCTCGAGCGCCATGCGCACTGCCTCTATGGTCATCTGCTGCAGCCGGGAGATCTGCGCGGCGGTCTGGGGCGGTATCTTGTACTTAAGGGAGTCGAACTGGAAGCCCTCTATGAAGCCGCCTATCTTGGAATAGGTCTTGTCCGGGGCCTTGTGGTCTTCCGAGTAATAAAGTTTCCAGTCCCAGCGGTCCGCCGGCACTTCGCCTATGCAGTTGCGGCCTTCCAGCACGTTTTTCCAGAACGCGTCCTTGTTAAGGGCTTTGGGGGCTATTATACCGAGACCTACTATTGCTATTTTTTCATTGTTCATAATTTACTGGGCCTCTCTTTAGCTCTATTATCTTATTCCCCCCCCGGGTAAGGGGGTCCCTGTGGCTAAAATTTGATGGGATAAACGGGCCGGAAAGGGCCGTTTAAGGATTTCATATATATATTTTATAAAAAAAGCCGCAAGTAAGCAAACGCGGGGAAGCGTATACTGGCCACGGATATCTATTTTATCGGCACGCCTGCCGCGGCGCGATCCGGCAGCCAGCCGCTCCCGCAATAAGAACAGGAATTTCGCGGATCGGATTTATGCGGGTCTTTTTTTTGTAAAATTTGGACATGAAAAAGTACGCCATCCTGCCGGCTCCCTTTCTGTATCTGCTGGCAATACTGGCCTTGAGGCCCTGGGAATTCAATTTTCCCTTAAATGACGACTGGGCATACGCCATCCCGGTGAGCCACCTGCTGAACGAGGGTAAAATAATACTTTCCTCCGCGGCGTCGGCCACGCAGCTCACCCACATCTTATGGGGGGCGCTCTGCTCCAAGATCTTCGGCTTCAGCTTCGGCGTCCTGAGGCTTTCCACCCTGGCTTTGTCGTTCAGCGCGCTGTTCCTGTTTTACAGGATACTCGAGGAATGCGGCGTCACGCAGTTCTGCGCGGCGCTCGGCGTTCTCTGCCTGGCGTTCAACCCCCTGTTCTTTTTGCTCGGCAACTCTTTTATGTCAGATGTCCCTTATATGTTCTGGATGCTTTTGTCGGTCTATTGCTATCTCCGGCATCTCAGGACCCCGTCTGAATCCTGGTTCTGGCTCGGCTCCGCCGCCGTAGCGGCCGCGTATCTTTTGAGACAGATAGGAATATTCATCCCGCTGGCCTATTCTTTCCTGCTCTTCTCACAGCGCAAACTGGACTTCAGGGGTTTCCTGAAAATATGGGTCCTGCCGGCGCTCGCGGTCGCCGGGCACCTGATCTGGTTTACCCGTTTCCATGGCCCCACCTGGGCAAGCGAGAATTACGTCGCGACCGGCACCTTGCAGCATATAACGAACCCCGGTCTGCTGTTCAGCGACACCGTGAACCGCCTCCTGGCGTCTTCTCTCGAAACAGGCTTTTTCCTGCTGCCGCTGACTATCGGGACCTTTTTTTACCTGAAGCAGTTCTTCAGGAAAAAAAGCGCGGCCAAACTCGGCGCCGGGGGAGAGCTTGCCCTGTTCCTCTTCGCGGGTCTTTCCCTGGTTTACGTCCTGGTCAAAGGCCCTATGCCGCACCTGGAAAACAACATAACGGCAACCGGGCTCGGCGTTCTGACGGTGGCGGGGGCGCAGTCAAAACCCTCGGGGATCTTCGCGGAAAAATGGTTCTGGAACCTCCTGACTTTAGCGTCCGCTCTTTCGGTATCGATGTTCATCGCGTTATTGAGCTCGCTGCGCCGGCTGACGCAGTACGCCGAGCACAAGGACCGGATTGTATTCATCTTTTACGTCTGCATAGCCCAATTCGCGTTTTCACTGCTGGGCGGCAAATTTTTCGACAGGTATCTTATTATCCTGCTCCCCTGGGCGCTGTTAACCGTGACTTTCGCGATGAGCCGCATTAAATATTCCGCCGGAGCATGCCTGGCGGGATTAGCGCTGATGGCCGCGTTAAGCTTTGCCGGCGTAAAGGATTATTTGGCGTGGAACGCCGCGAAATGGGAAGCGGGCCTTAAGGCGGCGGAAACCGGGATCCCGCCGCAGGAAATAGCTAACGGCTGGGACTGGAACGCGTATTATACCTATGAGCGATCGATGGTAAAACTTCGATCCTTAAAGCCCCTGCGCATGATAGGCGAATGGGAATGGCAGACGCTGATAAATTATAAAGCCATGACCTCGTTCCGTCCCCCGGCTTCCTCCGGCGGGGCCGGCCCGGAAATCGCCCCGGTGCATTATCGCACGCCTCTTTCACCGGCCGGCGGGACCGTCTATCTGGTAAAAATTAATCAAGAATAGGATCCGACAGCATGTTTGATATCTTCGCGGCTAATATATACAACTATTTGCTAATATAATACGGTATGAAAATAAAATTCTGGGGCGCGCGCGGGTCTATCCCCGTGTCGGGGAAGAACTATTTGAAATACGGGGGCAGCACCACCTGCGTCGAGATCCGTTCCAGAAAGAACGACCTGGTGATCGTGGACGCGGGTTCCGGCATACGGCTGCTCGGGAAGGAACTCCTGAAAAATTCCCATAACAATTTCAGCATGCTTTTCACCCACTCCCACTGGGACCACGTGCTGGGCTTCCCGTTCTTCGCCCCCATCTATAACAAGAAGACGCATATAAAAGTAATGGGCTGCTCTTTCTCTCCCGACCCCGTAAGGGAGATCATAGCCAAGACCATGCAGCCCCCCGGCTTCCCGGTAAAGTTCGAGGAGATCTCCGCCCGCTTTGAATTCGCCTCTCTCTGCGTCGACGGCTGCGAGATAGGCGGCATGCAGGTGCTGCCTATAGAGCTCAGCCACCCGAACAACGGCCTGGGCTATAAATTCGTAGAGGCCGGCAGGAATTTCACCTTCCTTACCGACAACGAGCTCGGCTTTGTCCACCCCGGCGGAAAGGAGTTCGGCGACTACGTCGCTTTCTCGCGCGGCGCCGACCTGCTGGTGCACGACGCCGACTATACCCCGGCGGAATACCCCAGGCGCAGGACCTGGGGCCATTCCACCTGGGAGCAGGCGCTGGACCTGGCGCTTAAAGCCGGGGTCCGCGCGCTGGGACTTTTCCACCACAACCAGGACCGCTGCGACGCCGAGCTGGATAAAATACTGGCCGAGTGCGCGCGCCGCATCCGCAAGGCCGGCTCGCGCATGAAATGCTTCGGAGTGAGAGAGGGCCAGGAAGTGAAATTGTAGCCGCGCACCGCGAAAAAACATTGGAGAGCCAGCTATGCCCGTTAAATTCAACCTTTATGACGCCTGGATGGACCCGTATTTTTACGTCTGGGCGGCGCTTTTAGCCGCCGCTCTCGTAGCTATGGTTTACTCCATACGCAGGTACCTCGAGCTCAAGAACGCCTCCGATTTTGAAGACGGCGGGCAGGCCGAAATTGAAAAGCCGGTTGACGCGGAGCAGGCGGAACGGGCGGAGGAAGCGGAGCAGTCCGAGCTTCTGGCCACGCATCCCGACCTGTGGGTCGAGCCCCGTCCGCAGCCGGGCCCGGCGGCCGCGGGGCCGGAGCCCCTCCCCGCGCCGGCGGCCGCCCAGGAGCCGACCCGCGCTGAAAATTTCGTGCGCGGCATCTACGAGGGCATCTCCGACCTTGACGAGAGGATGAAAGGGATAGAGTCCGCGCTCTCGAAGAACCACGTGAACAGCGATTTCACCGTGAAATTCCTCGAGGATATCCTGCAGGATATCGATTCCCTGGACAAGGGCAAGATAAAAGCCCGGATCGAGTACCTGCTTTCAGACCTTAAGAAGTAAATCCAAGTGAAAAGCTTCCTCTCCATTACGCTGGCCTTGGCGCTTTGCGCCGGCAGGGCGCACTGCGGGTTTTTCCCTAAAAACGCCTTCAGCGACGACGCCCGCGGCCTTGCCGGGGCGCAGTTCCTTAAAGTCCCGCCTTCAGCCAGGTTCTCGTCGCTGGCCGGGTCCGGCCTCTCGCTGGGCGGGGCCGATTCCTTTTTCCTTAACCCCGCCGGGACTTCCGGCGCCGGCCGCTCCGCCGCGGTCTCTTACGAGTCTCTGCTGGAAGGCTCGTCCCGCACCGGTCTGGTTTTTTCAAGGCCCTCGGCGGCCGGGGTTTTTTCCGCCGGCCTGCTTTATAGTAATTTTTCACCGGGGCTTGAAAAGCTGGACGGGTCCGGCGGCGGCTCCGGCGACGGGATAACGGCTTACGACGCGGCCTTGGGCGCCGGCTGGTCGCGCCGGTCCGGCTGGCTGGATTTCGGCTTCGCCCTGAAATATATCAGGTCGCGCCTGGCCGAGGCTTCCGGCTCGTCGGTAGCGCTGGACGCCGGGCTTGTTTTCAGGGAGGCCCCCCCCTCCCGCACCGAGCTGGCCCTGGCCGTGCGCAACTTCGGCCCCCCCATAAAACTCGGCTCGGAGAGCGCCTCCCTCCCGTTCGAGCTCGGCGGCGGCATTAAATGGAAGTACACCCCCGATTTCAATATCCTCATCGAGGGGCGGCTGCCCTGCGACCACTCGCCCTACCTGGCCTTCGCCGGCGAATGGTTCCTGCCCTATTCCGCGCGGTCCGGCCTTTTTTTGCGCTCGGGGCTGAACTTTAAAAATTACGACGATCACGGCTTCATGGGGGCTTTTGCGGGCGGCTTCGGCCTTAAATTCGGAGGGGTTTCCCTCGATTACGCCTTCGCCCCCTACGGCGAGCTGGGCTCCGCCCACCGCATGACGGCGGGCCTGGCCTGGGGCGGCGCCGGAGAAAAGCCGGAAGCGCGCCCGGAGAAAGCCCTCCCGGAGAAAGCCCTCCTTGCCGTGGCCCCTTTTTACGGCGAAGCCGGCGTGACCGAAACGGAAGCGGCGGTGGTGCGGAACCTGCTGGAGGCGGAGCTCGATAAAACCGGCAGGTTCAGGCTGGTGGAGCGGGAGGGGCTGGATTTTATTCTTGCGGAAAAAAAGCTTTCGTACTCCGGGCTTTCGGAAGAAAGGAACGCGGCGGAGCTGGGCCGGGTTTTCGGGGCGGAACTTGCTGTTTTCGGCTCCGTCAGCAGGAATAAGAACGGCTACCTGATCACCGCGCGCCTGGTAGACGCCTCTTCGGCGGCCATACTGCGCTCAGAGGCCGCCGTTGCCGCCGACGATTACCTGTTCCGCGACGCCGCGCGCCAGCTCGCCGCGGCCCTCTCCCGGTAAATTTATACTTTAAAGATTTACTTTCTATATCTCACCGCAGAGGCGGAGAATGAGGAATGAAAATATAATCACACAAAGACACGAAGGCACGAAGAAATGCCGGAAAATATAACTTTGTGTCTTTGTGCCTTTGTGTGAGAAACTACAGCTCTTCTAGCTGCTTAACGCGCCAGGTGTTTTTTACGGCCGGGTCAAGCTTTGCCGCCATTCTCGCCGCCACCAGGGCCTTTTCCTTTTCACCGAGTATTTCATAGACTTCGCTTAGGCGCTCATAATAAGCCGCGTTAGCCGGGTCTTTTGCGACATGCCACTCAAGCAGGCGGGTCTCCGCTCGGAGGCGACGCCTGGTTTTCCACGCGCGCGCTTTATAGGCGGTTTCCCGGTATACCCCGAAGGCGGCCAGGGCCGTTACCAGGACTATGTCGTAGGCGGTGGCTGCTGCGCGGGGCCAGCTCATAAGCACGACTATATTAGTAAGGTAAACGAAGATGACCACCGAAGCCCCGACTATGAAGGCGTCGGTGAAAGAAATGGAGCCCTGCCTGTATTCTTTCTCCTTGCGCTCAAGTATCCACACCAGCGCCCCGGCGTAAACCAGCGCGAAGACCGTGCAGTAAATTATTATCCCTAACAGCATCAGCGCCTTTTCAGCCTTCCTTTTATCAGGCGCAGCATCGGGGCGTGCAGCCGGCCGTTGCTGGCCAGGGTCTGGGCGCCCATCGCGGCGTCAACGGCCCAGGGCCTGCCGCCGAAGTCGGTTACGCGGCCGCCGGCCTCCTGCACTATCAGCTTTCCCGCCGCCACGTCCCAGGGCTTCAGGCCGAATTCCCAGTAGCCGTCGGTGCGGCCCGCGGCCAGCCAGCACAGGTCCAGCGAGGCCACCCCCAGGCGCCGTACGTCGTGGGAGAGCTTCATGAATTCGGAAAAAAAGCCGCAGTAAAATTCCGCCTTTTCGGCGCGGTCATAGGCGAAGCCGGTCACAAGCAGCGCCTTTGAGACCGAGGGGACTTTGGAAACGGCCAGGCGCCTGCCGTTCAGGAAAGCTCCGCGGCCCTTTTGCGCCAGGAAAAGCTCCTTCCTGAAGGGGTCGTAAACACCGGCCGCCTTTATTTCGCCGTTCTCTGCGAAACCTATGGAGACCGCGGCGATCGGGAAGCCGTGCGCGTAATTGGTGGTGCCGTCGAGCGGGTCTATTATCCACAGGCGGCGGTTCGGGGTCTCCTTCACCGGGCTTTCCTCCGCCATGAAGCCGTCCGCGGGAAAGGCCTTGTGTATTATCCCTATTACCTTTTCCTGCGAGGCCAGGTCCGCCTCGGTAAGCAGGTTGGCCCTGCCCTTCAGCCTGTAGGTGACCTTGCCGAACTTGGCCGCCAGCACAGCTCCGCCGGCGAGGGCGGCTTTTTTAAGGACTTCGAGTTCTTTCACGGTGTTTTCCTTTGGAGCAAAGCTATGCGTGCCGCGGCCTCTTCCGCCGGGATGGCGGCTTCAACGAAGACAAGCCTGCGGCCGCCGAAGGCCAGCCGGGCCGCTTTTACAAAGCCGTCCCTGAAATGGAAATTGGAGATAAGCCCCCCGGCCAGCGCTACTTTTACGGGCCCGCGCTTCCCGGCCGCTGTTTTCAGCAGGCCCGCCAGCTCCTCCTGCGCCCTGGCGGCCAGTTCCGAGGAAGGCCCGTGCCCGCCGAGCGCGAGCAGCAGCAGCTTCCTGGCGTAGGCGGCCGAGCGCCCGTGGCCCATTTTCCCGGCTTCGTGCAGGCGGCCGCGCATCTTAAGGTATTGCCTCCCCAGCCAGCGGCCTGAGCCCGGGTCGCCGGAGGCGGGGTTAAAGCCGCCGGTCTTTTTGAAAGCGCCGGGCGTGCCGCTTAAAACCACGGAGCCGGTCCCGGCTATCAGCAGCATTCCCGCTTTCCCGCGGAAGGCGGCGAAATGCGCGGCCTCCGCGTCCGAAATGACCGCTACAAGGTTGAGCCTGGAGGCGAGCGCTTTAAAAAGGAAGGGTTTTTTCCAGGCGCGGCTGAAAGCCCCCCGCGTGGCTATTGCCAGCGGGGCCGCGGCGCCGCCCGGCCAGCGGGAAACCAGCGGAACCAGTTTTTTGGGAAGGGAGCGCAGCGGCGCAGTGCGCAAGCGGGTCGACCTGACCCGGCGCAGGCGGGCGTCGAAAGCGGCCACCCTGGTCCAGGTGCCTCCCCTGTCCACGCCTATGGCCGCAATTTCGGATCTGGAGCTTGTCGCTTTCTTCATTGCCGTATCCCGCGTTATTGACGACGGGAACGCCTAAATGATATCATATAAGAACACTAACAGTCCTTATGATAAGACAGTCAGACGGCGTAAGCCTCGCAGCCATAATAACCCCTGAAAACGTGATCTTTCTGGAGGGAAAGCCCTCCAAAGAGGAAGCCGTGCGCCAGCTTACGGAGAAGATCCTTCCGCAGGTCGGAGGGATAATCAGCCGCAAGGCCCTTTTTGACCGGGTGGCCGAGGTTGAAAAGCTTAACCCGGTGCTGGAGAGCGGTTTTTACATCCCCCACGCCAAGTTCCCTGAGCTGGACAGCTTCCACGCCGTGCTGGGCATCCTGCCTGAAGGTTTTCTGGACCCGGTCACCGGGATCAGCGTGAAGGCCATGCTGCTGCTCCTGTCCCCGCATAAACCGGCTTTTTTTCAGCGCCACCTCAACATGCTTTCGCTCCTTTCACAGACCTTCCAGCCGGAGCTTATAGAAAAGCTGGCCGCCCTTAAAGACCCGTCCGCCGCCGCCGCCCTCATCACGGGCAAATAATCCTTCTTGCTTTTTTTTAGCCTTCCGCCGCAGCATTTTCTAATCGTAGGATGAGCATGAGATCTCTCGTCGGTGCTCCGTCGTAAACTTTTTAACCAAGCCTCCATTTCTGAATGTTTGTGCGTCTTTCGGCAGCACCTCTCTAAACAGTTTAGTCTTCGCATCCTGCATCAGCTTTGCGAACCCATTGGCACTATGCGCTGTTGCCGTCTTTTCCAATCCTTCAAGGGTCACGCCTTCCCGCAGATACTGCTCGGGTTTCTCTAGCGCTCTAAACGCCTGATATGGCGTCTGGTACGTTTCATAGGTCCTGTGCCGCTTACC
>JAUSCK010000152.1 GCA_030651035.1 Elusimicrobiota bacterium | reverse complement strand
CAGGCCGGGCAGGGCGGTCTTGTCCATCACGCCGTCCATCATCGGGACCTTGACGTAGGTGTACTCCGGGGAGTGGGCGAAATAGGTCTTCAGAGTGTCCATGTACTGCGGGTTCACGCCGGCGGAGTAAAGTATCTTCTTTTTGCCGGTGATGCGCACCGCGGCGCGCACGGCTTCGGCGAAGGAGCTGGCGCCGTCGTACATGGAGGCGTTGGCGCAGTCCATCCCGTAGAGCGCGCTGACCGTGCTCTGGAACTCGTAGATGGCCTGCAGCGTGCCCTGGCTGGCCTCGGGCTGGTAGGGCGTATAGGCGGTCAGGAACTCCGTGCGGGATGTTATGGCCTTGACGGCGGCCGGGGTGTAGCGCTCGTAGGCGCCTCCGCCCAGGAAGCTCAGCGGGCGCTTGTTCTTTGCCGCCAGTTCCGCCATGCGGGCCGCCGATTGCGCCTCGTCGAGGCTTTCCTCCGGCAAATTGAATTTAGGCCAGAGGAACTTGGCCGGGACCTGCTTAACAAGGTCTTCAAAGGAGGAAACGCCTATGGTTTTAAGCATCTCCTCTTTGTCTGTCTTAGTGTGCGGGGTGTACATGTAAACTCCTTAGAAAAGTCGAAAATCGAAGATCGAAAGTCGAAGATAGGGACGCGGGTAATTGTAATCGAGAACCGAGAACCGGAAAGGCGGCTTTTTCGGCCGATTCTCGATTCCCGATCCTCTATTTTAGATTGGTTTAATGCGCTGCCTGTTTTACGAATTCCTGGTAGGCCGCCCAGTCCATCAGGGTTTCTCCTTCGGCGGGGTTGGACGGCTTCATCTTGAACAGCCAGCCGCCTTCCAGGGGCGCCTGGTTCAGCAGGGCCGGGTCGATGGTGACGGCTTCGTTGACGGCCGTCACTTCGCCCGAGACCGGCGAGTAAATGTCAAAAGCTGATTTAACGGATTCCACCACGGCGCAAGGCTTCTCTTTCTCAAGTTTCTGGCCGACTTTCGGCAGCTCCACGAATACCACGTCGCCCATCTCGTGCTGGGCATGGTCCGAAATGCCCACGGCCGCTTCGGCGCCGAGGTGTACCCACTCGTGGGTCTTGGTGTACTTAACTTCTTCAGGTTTAGGCATTATGTTCTCCTTGATAATTTATTGATCAGTTTCAGTATAAAAATTCTAACATGGATAAACAGGATGGGTAGGATTGTATTTTCTTTTATCCTTTTTATCCTGTACATCCATGTGAATAATCGCTCAGGCTCCTATACCTTTGTTAAAGGCGGTGCCCTTGTGAAAAGGCACGCGCGCGACTTCGGCCTTTACGCGCTTTCCGTGTATTTCCACTTCCAGCGGCGCGCCGGGCTTCAGGTCCGGGGGCGTTATGTAGCCCACTCCTATGCCCTTCTTCAGGGTGGGGGAATAGGTGGCGCTGGCTAGCTCCCCTACCTGTTTGCCGTCCATGAAGATCTTGCAGCCCGGGCGGGGCACGCCGCCGGTAAGCGTCAGCCCGGTAAGGCGGCGCTTCACGCCTTCGGCCTTCTGTCTTACCAGTATCTCGCGGCCTGTGAAGTCTCCCTTGTCGAGGGAAACCACCCAGCCGTAGCCTGATTCATAGGTGGTGTGAAAATCGTCGACGTCCTGGCCGTAAAGCAGGTAGCCGGATTCAAGGCGCAGCGTGTCGCGCGCGCCCAGCCCGCAGGGCACTATGCCGCAGGGCTTGCCCAGCTCCATCATATCCTCCCAGAGCTGGTTGATCATCGAATGGGGGGCTGTTATCTCGAAGCCGTCCTCGCCGGTATAGCCGGTGCGGCTCACGTAGCAGTGCTCGCCCCTTATATCCTTCTCCACTATCCCGAAGCGGGGGAGCTTCAGGGCTTCCGGGGCGAAGGTCTCGAACATCTTCGGCACGCTGGGGCCCTGTATGGCTATCATCGAATAATCTTCGCTCTTGTTCTCTATCTTGACGCGCATCCTGCCGGCCTGGCTCTTGAACCACTCGTAGTCCTTGGTGGAAGTGGCGGCGTTCACTATTACCAGGTAGCGGTCGGAAGCCAGGCAGAAAGCTATGATGTCGTCCACCAGTCCGGCGTTGGGGTTGGTGACGTGAGAATAGACGCCCTTGCCGGGGGTGGCCTTGCGCAGGTCGTTGGCGTTGGTTTTCTGCAGCAGCGTGAAGGCGTCCGCGCCGGTCACGAAGACCTGGCCCATGTGGGAGACGTCGAAGATGCCCGCCGACTTGCGCACGGCTTCGTGCTCCTTAAGTATGCCCGCGAACTGTATAGGCAGCTCCCAGCCGTGGAAGTCCACCATCTTGCCGCCGTATTTCCTCATGGTCTCGTTAAGTGCCGTGCGGCGTATCGTGGTTGCGGTGGGCATAGTTCCTCCAGTAGAATATTTATAGGAAAAAAGGTATATAAATTTATAACAAATATAGGCGGGGCCGGGCAAGACGGACGTTGATTTAGGGGGTATTCAATGTTATTATATGGAAATATTACAGCAGCCAGCCGGAGGCCAAATGGGTTTAGAGGAACAAGTCAGGGGCGAAGCGCGGGTCAGCGCCATTGAACAGCGGCTGGCAAAGATAGAACAATTCCTGAACCTTACCCGGCAGGCCGGGACTGTTCCTCCTCCTCCGCCACCGGTCGTCCGGCCCCTGCCCCCTGCCGCTGTTGTAGCTCCGCTCCCCCTCGCGGCGGCTCCGAAGGATAGATCCGGAAACTGGCTCGGCGTGGTGGGCATTATCTGTTTCGTGCTGGCCGCCGCGTTCATTATAAAACTTTCCATAGATTCCGGCTGGCTGACGCACGAGAGGCAGATCGGCCTCGCGGTATTCTTCGGGCTCGGCCTGATAGCGGCGGGTTTCGCGCTGAGGGAGTCGGACCGCGAATATTCCAGCCTGCTCCAGGGCGCCGGCATCGTCGTTCTTTACATCGCCGTTTTTTCGGCCCACCGCCTGTATTCCCTGATCTCGTTCGAAGCCGCCATTTCCATGGCCAGCATCGTTTCAGGGTTATGCGTCTGGCTGTATACGAGGATAAGGGAGGATTGGTATCCCGTAACGGCCGCGATCGGCTCCTACTGCGCCCCCGTCATTCTCGGGCTGGGGGCCAACGCCACCTTCACGGTCTATTATTTCCTGCTGTGTTCGCTCGCGTTCGCGGTGCTCTCTATCTGGGTTAGATCGCGCACCCTGACCGTGGTTTCGGCCTATCTGGCGATAATGATGACCGCGGTCATCGGCCTTGGCCTGAGGCAGGACGTGCTGACCGCGGGCATACTGGCCCTTCACTTCCTGGTGTTCTCGGCCGGGACGTATCTTTACACCCTGCAGAACAATACGCCCCTGACCGAAAGAGAAGCGGGGAGCTTCCTGCCGGTGCTTATCTTTTTTTACGCGATGGAGTATTATTACATCGACCGCATACGGCCGGACCTGGCGCCCTGGCTCTCGCTGGGGTTCGCCGCCATACTCCTGGGGCTCTACCTGGCCGCGAAAAAAAAGTTCCCCGAGGGAAGCATGGGCAGCCAGTCGATGGTCCTCTCGTTCATAACCGTAGTGTGCTTCCACTCGTTCTATCTTGAACTGCTTCCGCCGGGGATGCAGCCCTGGCTGTTCGGCGTGATCGCGCTCGGGCTGACCTTTTCGCGGGTAAACCTCGCCGGCCAGAAAAAAGACAGCCCGTTCCGGATCCCGGCCCTGGCGCTCCTCGCGGTCATGGTTATAGAATACTTATCCATGATCTCGCACCTGCTGTCGGGGAGCGAGCTGTCCTGGCTGGTCGTTTCGCTGGCCTCTTTGGGAAGCTTGTGGCTGCTGATCGATTTTAAGGGAAGCGAACTGGCCGGCCGGAACGGGTACGGCCCGCTGCTCGGCGCCGCGCACCTGCTGGCCGTAGTGGGGCTTTACAGGCTGACCACGGATATCGGCTCGCTCCAGGTTTCGGCCTCATGGCTCCTTTACGCCGTTTGCGTGATCGCTTTCGCTTTCGCCAGGAGGGACGAAGCCATGGCTAAATCCGCGATGTTCGTGCTGGGTTTAGCCGCGGGAAAGGCGCTGCTTTACGACGCGGCGGCGGCCCCGACCGTAGTGCGGATCCTTTGCCTGCTGCTCACAGGGGCCGCGCTTTACGGGTCCGGCTTCCTTATCCGCAGGATTTCAGGCTGGAAGACAGAAAAAGACGGGCAGCCTGCGGTCGAAAAAAATCCCTGACCGGGACAGCGGCGCGTATGAGCAGAGCATTCGTTAAAGAGGACAGCGAAGACCCGGGGGAGCCTGTTAAAAGGCAGCCCAGCGGCAAGCCCAACTATGTCACTCCCGCCGGCTTGGACAGCCTCAAGGGCAGGGCGGCCGAGCTGGCCTGGCTGCGCGCCGGCCTTATGTCCAAACAGCGCCTGGACGAGCCGCGCAGCCTTGAGCTGCGCCAGGCAGAGACGGACCTTGAATATTACGAGACGCAGCTGAAGCGCGCCATCCTGGTGGATAACCGGGGCCTGGCCGCCGAGGACGTGCGCTTCGGCGCTACCGTCGCCCTTAGTGAAACGGGCGGGACGGTGCGGGAGTATAAGATAGTGGGCGAGGATGAAGCTGACGCCGCCGCCGGCAAGATCAACTGGGGCTCGCCGCTGGCCGGGGCCATGCTGGGCGCCGGGCCCGGCGCGCAGGTGGTGCTGCCGCGTAAAACAGGCGTCATCCAGCTTGAGATAATCTCGGTCCGCTATCCGAAAGAATGATCCGGGGAAGTTAACATGGATGAACAGGATTCACAGAATCGATTTGATTTATCCTGTCCATCCTGTCTATCCATGTTAATATGTTCTACAAATCCAGCGTTATGCCTACGGGGCAGTGGTCCGAGCCCTGCACCTCGGGCAGGATGAAGGCGTCTTTTATTAAAGACGCCTTTTCCCTGTTGATGAAGAAATAGTCCAGGCGCCAGCCCACGTTCCTCTGCCTGGCGCGGGTTTTGTAATCCCACCAGGTGTACTGCGCCGGCTCAGGGTGCCTGTCGCGGAAAGTGTCCACCCAGCCTTTGCCTGTCAGCTTATCCAGCCAGGCGCGCTCCACCGGCATAAAGCCGGAGCGCTCCGCGTTCTCTTTCGGGCGGGCCAGGTCTATTTCATTGTGTGCGGTATTCACGTCGCCGCAGAAGATAACGGCTTTGCCGTTTTTGCGCAGCTTTTCTATGTGCTCCAGGAAGGCCTCGTAGAACTCCAGCTTATAAGCCAGGCGCTCCGGGCCCTGGCCGCCGTTGGGAAAATAGATGTTAAGGAAATAAAAGTTCCTGTATTCAAGCGTTATAACCCGCCCCTCGCCGTCAAAGCGGGGCTCCGCTATGCCGCTTGAGATAGAAAGCGGCTCTTTGTTATAGAAGGCTGAGACGCCGCTGTAGCCTTTTCTTTCCGCGGGGTTCCAGACCGACTTATAGCCGGCGAACTCCTTGTCCTCGGGCGTCAGCTGCGCGGGGGAGGCTTTGACCTCCTGCAGGCCGAGCAGGTCCGGCCTGGCCGAAAGCAGGAATTCACCGAAGCCCTTCTTTAAAACAGCCCGGTACCCGTTGACGTTCCACGAAAGGATTTTCATGTCACTTGTGCAGCGCTTCGTGGATGGCTTCGGCCATCGTCGGGTGCGCGTAAATTATCTCGCGCAGGTCGTTGCGCTTCAGCTTTAATTTCACCGCCAGGGCAAGAACGTGTATCAGCTCCGTGGCCGGCCCGCCCACCAGCTGCGCGCCCAACACGGTCTCGTCCCCGGCGTTAAATACAAGCTGCACGAAGCCCTCGGTCTCGTCGGCGGCCATGGCCCTGCCTATGCCCAGGTGGAAGGCGCGCGCGGTCTTAACGGTAAAGCCCCTGGCCTCGGCCTGCGCTTTGTTCAGGCCCACCGAGCCCACCTCGGGCCAGGCGTATAAGCAGCGGGGCACTATGTTCGCGTCAAAAGCCTGGTTTGCCCCCATGATGTTCTCGGCGGCTATCTCGCCCTGGCGGCTGGCCGAATGCGCCAGCAGCGAAATGCCGTTCACATCGCCCACGGCGAAAACGTTCGGGGCGGAAGTGCGCATCCCGGCGTCGGCTTTGACGCCTCTCCTGTCCCAGGCCAGGCCTATGGTTTCAAGACCCATGCCGGTAAGGTCCGCCGCGCGGCCCGTGCCCACGAATATTTCCTCCGCCTGCAGTTTAGTGCCGTCCTCCAGCTCCACCGTCTTAAATCCGTCGGAGATCTCTATCCCGGCGGTCTTTTTGCCGAGGTGGAACTTCACGCCGCGCTTTTCAAAAGAGGCGCGCAGGGCGCGGATCACCTGCGGGTCCTCGCCCGCAAGTATGTCCGGCAGCAGCTCAAGCACGCCTACCTCCACGCCTACGGCGTTAAAGAAGCAGGCCAGCTCCAGGCCGATCACGCCGCCGCCGACTATCAGCATGGACTTCGGCAGGCGGGGCAGGTCGAACACCCGGTCCGAGTCGGTCAGCTCGACGTAGAAATCTTTGAACGGGGGAGGGAAGCTGGGCCTGGTGCCGGCGGCCAGGATGGCGGCGTCATAAGTTTTTTTGCTGATCTCGCCCTGAGGCCCGGTTATCGTGATCTCGCCGGGCCCGGAGAAAGCGGCCTTGCCGCGTATAACCTCTATCTTCTTCGCCTGGAAAAGCTTCTCGAGCGAGCCGCGCAGCTTCGCTATCACTTCGGCGCGGCGGGCCTTTACCTTTTCCCAGTCCAGCATGGCGGGGGAAAAATCAACGCCGCAGCCGTCCTTGAGCAGCTTGCGCAGTCCTTCGAAGGCGTGCACCCGGTGCCCGGTGTCCAGGAAGGCCTTTGAGGGGATACAGCCGCGGTTGAGGCAGGTTCCGCCCAGGTCCCACGCCTCCACCATGCAGACTTCGGCGCCCAGTTCCTTAAGGCGCAGCGCCGCGGGGTAGCCGCCGGGGCCGGAGCCGATCACGATGACTTTTTTGGACATTGCTATTCTCCTGTTACAGGGAAACGCTTGAGCAGGCTGGTTTCAATATCGGTCAGCGCTTCCCTGAATTTTGTCGAGAGCGTGGCTGAGAGCATCGGCTTAATTTGTGGCGAGCTCATCGGCCCGGAGGCGGACATTTTTATCCTGCTGGAGCCGATAGCGGCGTCCAGGGACGCCTCGGCCGTCTTTGCCGGCCCGTCTATGGCCAGCCCTGCGTCAAGGTTCATGAAGTTAGTGCGCAGCGCCAGGTCGCTGAGGGCCAGGGCGGAATTATCCAGCCGGAAAGCCGCGCTGAGCGACGACATCTCTATGTCCTCGATCTTAGGCGCGGATCTTCCCATTGCCGCCGAGAAAAGCGCCAGGGCTTTCGAAACTCCGTCCTTAATCGAAGTCTCCTGCCCGGGGATCACCAGCTTCTCCGCCGCAAGGCTGGCTGTGTAGTTCTTCTCGGCCAGCGGTTTGCGCATATTGAAAAGGTTCCAGTCCGACTTAAGGCTTTCAAGCGTTATGGCGCCGCAGGAGATCTTTTCCGCCCGGAAACTGCCCTTGGTGGAGGATAGCCCTCCGTAGTCGAAGTTCGCGTCCGTCTTCAGTTTTACTTCGGCGGAAAGCAGCTTGCCCTTCAGCACGGTTTTAACAAGGCCGTCCGCCGAAAGGCCGTAGTTGCCGCCGAAAGAAGAATAATGTTCAAGCGTAATATTGGCGTTTTCCAGCGCCAGGGACAGGCCGGAGGTTTCCAGGTCGGCCTCCAGCACAGCGCCCTTCATCGTGAGCTCGCTGGCGTTCCAGGTGAGGTAGACGCCTTTATCGGTTTCCGGCAGCAGCGCCAGCAGGTCGGCGAAGTCCCACACGCCGTTCCGCTCGCGCACCTTGAGCACCGGCTTTTCAAAAGCCACCCTGGAAAAATAAACCTGGTTCTTCATCAGCGCGGCGAATCTCGGCCGTATCACGGTTTTTGCCGCGCAAAAGAAATTGCCTTTTGAAAAATCCGGTGCGCGCGAGACGCAGGCCTCCTTTATCACCACGCCCCTGAGGGGGGAGAAGGAAATGCTCTTGAACTTCACCTGCCTGCCCAGCTTATTAGCCGCAACCCCGCTTATCTGGCTTATAAGGTAATTCGAGATCTTCTTGTACTTGAAATAAGCGAAGGCCCCGCCCCCGGCGACAAACAGCAGCAGCGCGGCGGCCACAATGCGGAAACGCGTGAAGTTCATAGTTTAATTATAGGTTCTATTGAGGCGGACTTCAATGACACGGCGGTCCGCCCGGCTCCCTATGTTGTATTATTAACCTAAGAATGACGGATCAAAAGCGGGCGAAGATACCCGGCTGGACCTACCTGGTGATGGCGGTCACCGCCGCTATGCTCAGCATCCACCTGCATGCGCGCCAGAGCGTAATGCTGCCCAGTTACAACCCCGCCGACGACACGGGCTATTTCCAGGCCGAAGACGCGCTGCAATACCGTTACGCGCGCATGCTAGCGAACGGCGAAGCCGTGCCGTTCATAGACACCCGGGCGCAGTATCCGGAAGGCCTGAAGGTCGGCCGCGAGATCAGCCTCTGGATGGAGCAGGTGACGGCCTTCACGAGCCGCGTCCTTTACGGCAGCCCGCCGCGGCCCTACCATACCTTCGTCATTTTCCTGGTCTGCGTCCTCTCGGGAGTCTCGGTGCTCGCCTGCTACCTGCTGGGGCTTTCGCTCGGTGAGCCGCCGGCCGCGCTGGCGGCGGCCCTCCTCTTCGGCGTCTGCTGGATCGGCTCCACGCTGACCACGGCGGCCTACGGCTTCCAGACCTTCGCCCTGCCGCTTCTGTTCTTCGCGGTCGCCGCGCTCGCCGCGGCCCTCAGCGAAGGCTCCGCGCGCCCCGGAGCCTGGTCCCCCCCGGCGGCCGCCTGGGCGGCCGCCGGGGGGGCCGCCCTCGCCATAGCCCTGGTCTCCTGGCATTTTACGCGCTTTTTCCTGGTCAGCCTCTGGCTGGCCCTGGCTTACGCCGCCTGGCGCAGCCGCGGCGACGAGCCCGCGCTGAAGCGGCTGCGCTTATGCGTGTGCGCGCTTCTTGTCTCCTGCGCCGCCGCCGGGCTTGGGACCGCCGTTCTGCGCGAAACCGCCTTCGTCGCTTCTCCCGCTTTCCTGCTTGGCTGCTCGCTTTTGGCCTGCCTCACCCTGCGGGGCCGGCGGCTCGCGTCGCTGCTGCTCCTCTTCGGCCTGGCCGCCCTCTGGCAGGCCGGCCGCGAATCGGCAAGCTACGGCCACGTTTACTCCTTGCTCTGGGACAAGCTCCGCTTCGCCCTGGTCAAGCCCGCCGATCCGCTGAAGCTTTCCCAGGAGGCCAGGCTGCTCTGGACCGGGCCTTTCGACTCGCCGCAGCTGGGGTACCTGGTCTTTTCCTTCCTGCCCCTCGCGCTTGCGGGCGCGCCGCGGGTCTGGCGCTTTATCAAGGGGCCGCCGGTAAAAGAGCCCGCCGGCGCCCTCTGCGACGCCCTCCTGCTCATCTATGCGGTCGGCACGGTGCTCGTCAGGCGGCTGGCCCCTGTCCTGGCCTTCTTTATCTGCCTTGCCTCCCTGCGCCGGGGGGGAGGGCGCTCCAATACTATCCGGCTCGCCGCCGGCCTGGCCGCCCTGGCTTTTTTTGAGTCGCTCAAAACCGCGGCGCCGCAATCGCCCCTTAATCTCGTTATGCCGCTGGCCGCCTACCTTACGCCCGCCGGCGGGCAGCCGGAAGTTTCTATCGTAGACGAACGCTCGATGCTCGAGTGGCTGCGCCGCCACGGAGAGGCGCGGCCCGTGGCCGCCGGCTTCGGGGTTTCGGCCGCGGTGCTCGCCTATACGCCCTCCCCGGTGCTCCTTCAGCCCAAATTCGAATCGGCCGCCATCCGCGGCAAGTCCGCCGAATATCTCAGGGCCCTTTATTCCGACGAGGACGCCTTCCTGGCGTTTTGCCGCAAATACGGCGCCAAGCTGTTCGTGTACTGCGTCGTCGGCGTCCTGGATGAGACAGCGGACGGTTCCCGCTACATGGCCGGCACGACGGTCCTTAACGAATCAATGGCCGCCGTGCGGTTCCATTTTTTCCCGGAAAAACTCAGGCATTTCCGCCTGCTCTACGAAGATAACGGCTTCAGGATCTTCGCGGTCGGAGAGCCCGGCGCTGCGCACGCCGCGCGCAGGCCGGTCTACGACCTGGCGCTCTTTGCTCCGCGGCGCGCCGAAGGCGGCCGGCTCACCATCGACGCCGCCGGCGCCGTGCGCCGCATGGGCGATAGCGAGCACAAGCTGCTCCTGGCCGGGATCTACTTCCGGACCGGGCGGCCGGAGAAAGCCCTTGCCCTTTATGAGGAGGCTTTTTCTATCTGGCCTCCGGATGAGCGTTTAAAGCTGAACTACGACCGGCTGCGGTCCGCCCTCAAGGCGCCTGAAACGCGCCGGGCCGCGCGCTAAGCGCCATTGTAAAATCCGCGGTTTTCTATTAGACTATAAGGAAGTGAACGGGGCGGGAAAATTTGCGGGCTGTTTCCCATGGTTCGCGGGTTAGCGCGGCAATATGAAAAATGGCGGAATTATGGCTTTACAGCTTAATATGACCAGGAGACCCCGCCTATTCGCCCTGGCTTTCGCTTTTCTATGTTTTTACCCCCTGCCAGCGCGCTCTGAAACCCTTACTCTTACCACTTACTACCCGGCCCCTTACGGCGGCTATGTCAATATCCTGACCACGGGCAGGACCGACCTCGCAAGGGATGCCGACTATGTGACGATCGGGAAGGCCGGCAATATTTCGGATAAGCTGCTGGTCAACGGCAATATCATGGCCACGAACAATATCTCCGCCGGGAACGTTTTGATAGGGGGGAAACCGGTGGTTACAGATGTTGTGTGCGACCCCCCGCTGTTATGTACGATAACCAATAACACCCTCCATATAAAGTTCGGCTTCCCGAAATGTACCGGGCCTGCGTCGAGCATAGGCATTGCCGGCTACGGAATCGGGCCTGGCGGCACAATTTGTCAAGCGGACCAGAAAGTCCAATACAAGTGCCCCGTCAAACCCAGCATCCCTGATCCCGACTGTCAGCAGGTCAGCCTTGGCGCGTCGACCTGCAAAGGCCAGGAACAATCCGGCCAGACCTGCAAGTGGTATAAGGCGGACTCAGGTGATGTGGTGATAGGGACAGAGGAGTACACGTGCTCCGTCCTGGAGTACGAAGAAAAATGTGCGCCGGTTAAATAATATCCGCAATAAATACAGGCGCGGGCCCCGCCTTACCCCGCGTCCATCTTAAACTGCTTTGTAATTATTTTCTGGGAGAGGCCCCGGCTATGGCGGCTTTGAGGAGTTCGGACTGCGCCGGGTCCAGGAAAACCAGGGAATAATTGTAGTAGCCGTCGGAGTCCTGCAGCGCCTTCTTTATGCGGGCGCGGATATCCTCGAAAGGGGCGCGCCCAAGCTCGAAAGTAAGCGCCACTATCCTGCCCTCGGGCAGCTCGAAGTGGCTCACCAGCTCCGCCCTGGCGGGCGACAGGAAGGCCAGCCTGCCCCACAGCGGCGGCAGGTCCAGCGAGGTCTTTATGACCGTCGGGATAAAAGAATCCGTTTTATTTTGGCTCATCTTTGTAAAAGGCCAGCCCCTTGTCTCCGTCCTCGCCCGCGAACCAGATAGTCCCGTCCCTGGACGCCATCGCCGTTATTTTAAGCGTTTTAGAAGAATAAACGTCGAGCTCGGTCTTTGAGATTATCCGCTCCGGGTCTTCCAGCGACAGCTTCACCAGGCCCCTCAGTCCCGCGTCCGCCACCCAGAGGAACCGCGTGTCGCAGGTAAGCGCCGAAAGTTTCTGCCCCGGGTATTTGAAAGTTTTGATCTCGCTGAGGGCGTCCCCCGGCATGCGCTTCACTATCGCGCCGGTGCGGGAATCCGCCGTCCAGAAATAGAGCCCGTCAAAGCAGACGCTGTCGGGCGGCGGCGCAAGAGCGGCGGTCCTGGAGGCCACGGAGTAGCCGGCGTCCAGCAGGCGCTTCTCTATTACGCCGTTGGCGCCGGCCAGCCACAGCGCGTCCTGCGAGGCGGCCATGGCCACCGGGGTGATCTCGGTCAGGCTGGTAACCCGCTTGATCCCGAAATTCCTGACGCCGTGCTCGTAAAGCCCCTGGCTGTACCAGTCGCTGATAAGGACGGAATCTTTTTTAATTATTATTCCCGTGGGATGGGTGTAAGGGAGGTAAAAGCTGTGCGGCTGCAGCGCGGCGGGGGAATATTTTTTAAAGCCGTAATAGAGCCCGCCGGCAAAACCGGTAAAAGCGAAGAAGGCCGCCAGCGCCAGCGCCAGCGACTGCCGCCTGCGCCGCAGCCCCGCGCTGTCCAGCTCTATGACCGTGCCGCTCAGGTTCAGCGCCTTGCGGTAAAGGGGGCGCAGCTCCTCCTCCGTCCAGGGGCTCTGCGCGCAGTCCAGCGCGCCGGCCTTCATCAGGCCCACGGCCCGCGCGGCGTCGCGCCGCTTTAAGAGGGGGACTACGGGTATAAAGGGGGCCACGCGCCGCAGCTCGCGGAGCTGTATCTCCGCCGGCGGCTCCTCGCCGTCGGCTATGAACACCGCGGCGGGCCTGGCCTTCTCAAAAATTGACAGCGCGTCGTTGAGGTCGTTCGAGAAAACGGCGTCCGCGCCCAGGTTCTTGAAGATCCCCCTGAGTATGGTCCGGTCTTTCTCCGAAGCGCAGATAACCTGTATGGTGTTGAACATAAAATTATTCACATTGATGAACAGGATAAACAGGATTAAAAAAGGGATATAAGAATCCTAATTCTTCCTGTGCGGCGACCTGCTCATGTTTCAAACCCGTATCCTGTCTATCCTGTTTATCCATGTTCAATCTTCCATGCGGCGGATTAGTCCATAAATTCATTGCTTTTCTGACGGCGGCGCCGGGATAGTGAACACCGCGCCTTCCACCGGCTGGCCTTTTGAGACGCTCTTCTCGTTCGCCTGGTAGATCCTCTCCCACAAATTAGGGTTGCCGTAATACTTCGAGGCTATCGAGCGCAGCGTTTCACCGGCGGCGGCTTTGTGCAGCCTGGGCCAGCGCACCGGCGGCGGGGGGACATAAACTTTAACCGGCTTGGGGTTTTCCTTCTTGTACAGCGCCTCCAGCGCCTGCACCTCCAGCTCTTTTATATTGGTCTCCAGCTCGCGCATGCGGCCCTGCATGAGGGTCAGGTCGGTCTCCATCATGCTCTTGTTCACGCGGTAGGTGGCTATGGAGCTTTCGATGTTCGCCCGCTGCGTCCTCAGGTCGCTGATCTGCGTCTTCAGGTCCTCGGCCTTTTGCGCCGCGTCGCCCACCAGCTTCTCGCTGAAGGTGGCTGAGCCGAAGCGGTAGCCCGCATTGATCCCGTAGTAGCCGTAATTCTGGTTATAGCCGCCCCAGGGCAGCGACCAGGTAAGATCTATGGTCAAGGGCAGGGTGTTTATTCCAACTCCCAGCGCCAGGTAGTCCCCGCCGCCCAGCGCCAGCCCCTTGCCGGCGCGCGCCTGCAGCAGCCCGTTGAAAACAGACTGCTCCGCCCCCAGGAAAAATTCGGAATAGGAGCCCCTCGCCCGCAGGTCGACAAGGAAAAGCGTGTTCTTTACGCGGTAGGAGTTCCCTAGAGTGACCGTCGTCAGTGATTCTCCAAGGCCGAAGATCGCGTCCGAAAGTACCAGGGAGGTCTTGAGGCCGGCGGTGTTCTCAAGCTGCACCCCGCCTTCCACGCCCAGGCCCAGGTGGGTCTTTTCAGTTCCGCGCAGGCTCATTATTTTTACGCCCATGCCGTAGTAAACCGGCTTCTGGAAGTACTTTATGACCGTGCGGTTGCCCAGGCTGAAAACCAGTGAGTCCGCAGCCAGGCCGCCCTTCTGCCGCGCCGAGTAGTAGCCCAGGCCGGCCACCTTGTTCTCAACATCAGGCACCGGGCGTACGTAAGCCAGGGAAACCTCTCCCTCCGGAGCGGCCGCGTCAAGCCTGCGCCCGGTCTCAAGGCGCACTTCAAGGTTAGCGATGGTAGTAAGGTTGGCCGGGTTGTAGAAAACCGCGCAGGCGTCGCCGGTAACAGTCGAAAAAGCCGTGCCCATGGCGTTGGCCCTGGCGCAGGGGCGCAGGGAGGTGAAATCGGCGGCGGACCCTCCAAGGGGGAAAAACAGCGCGGCAAGCAGGGCAAGCAGGTGCGATTTGTTCATAGCTTATATATTATAATTGTAACTGACGCGTATTGAATTTATATTTCGTTTTCTTTAACGAACCGCGAAAAGTGCGCCGATGCTTATGAGCCGTATCCTGTACTCCGCAGTCCTTGTTCTTCTTTCCGGGCTTCCGCTTCACGCCGGACAGATAAATTTCGTCTATCCGTCGGAGGGCGCCTCCCTCCCTCCGGTCCCCAAAACTTTCGTCTTCGGCAATATTTCGCCGTCCACCGCGGCTTTCACTATAAACGGGGAAAAGATAGCGGTGCATCCCAACGGCGGCTTCCTCGCCTACCTGCCGGTAGCCCAGGGGGATTTTTCCTTTATAGGCGCGCTCGAGGACGGAACCACCGCGCAGCGCGCGCTGAAGGTCCGCCAGCCCGCCGACGCCCTCTCTCCCACAGGCGCGCTTAAGCTCGAGTTCACCTCTTACTCCTCCGACTCCGAAAACTTAGCCGGGGAATATCTGAAGATCATGGCGACGGGCACTCCCTCCCACGAGGCTGTCTGCTCTCTCGAGGGGGTCTTTAATGATCTCCCCATGGCCGAGCTCCCCGCCGGCTCCGGCAGGTATTATGCCTCTTACCTGGCAAAAGATACCGACCGCGGAGAGGGGGGCGCGCTTACCGCCCGTTTCAAGGCCGGGCTTTTCGCGCGCGGCGCCTCCGCCAAGACCAGGGGCAAAGTGAAGATCATTAAACAGCCCGTGCTGGTCGAGACCTCTACCGACACCGTCATCCTGCGCAACGCCGTGGACGGCGGCTACATGATGTTTCTGCCCAAGGGCGTCAAGCTGGTCTCCAATGGCCGCGCCGGCGGCATGCGCCGCGTTCCGCTTTCCGGCGATGAATTCGGCTGGGTGGACGATTCGAAAGTGCAGCTTTCGCCCGGCGCGCAGTTCCCTTTCGCCTACGGCAGCGAGACCGGCGCGGTACGCCTTAAAAAAACGGAGTTCGGCTCCTCCGCCACGCTGACGCTTTACGAAAGGCTCCCTTATACAGCGGAGGCGTACCCCTGGGGCCTGCGCCTGACGCTCTACTACGCCAACCTCCACACCAACACGGTGGTTTACGATTCCGCCGATACGCTGGTTAAGAACGTTTCTTTCCGCCAGGCGGCCTACAACAAAGTGGAGGTGGATTTTGAGACGGAGCCCGGCGCGCTCTGGGGCTACAATATCTCCTACCCGAATTCCTCCAGGGCCCTGCAGGTGGACCTGCGCGCCCGCCCCGTGGCCTCGCTGGCCTGGCCCCGGCCGCTGTCCGGCCTGACCGTGGTGCTGGACCCGGGCCATTCCCCGAAGTTCACGACGCCCTACGACGGGGCCATCGGCCCGATGGGCACTTTGGAGTTCCAGGTGAACATGGCCACGGCCCGCGTCCTTAATGAGAAGCTGTCGGCGCTGGGCGCCCTGGTGCAGATGACCCGCACCGGCGACGAGACCGTCGCGCTGGCGGACCGCCCCAGGATAGCCAAAGAGCTGGGCGGCGACCTGTTCATAAGCCTGCACAACAACGCCATAGCCGACGGGGAGGACCCGTTCGCGCAGCCCCGCGGCTTTTCGGTCTACTACTACCAGCGCTACAGCCGCCAGCTGGCCGCCGCCATACACCGCTCCTATCTTAAGAATATGCAGCTGCCCGACGAGGGCCTGCGCTACGGGGATTACATGGTGGCCCGCATGACCTGGATGCCGGCCGCGCTGGTGGAAAGCGCCTACATGATATTCCCGCGCCACGAGGAAATGCTTAATACCCCGGCCTTCCAGGAAGAGCTGGCCGGCGCTATCGCCGAAGGCGTGCTTGAGTTCTTCAATGTTCCGGCGCGGACAGGCTCCGCCAAGAAGGTACAATAATGAGCGCTATGCTTGATTTCATCTCTAAATTTTCAGAAGACCTGCCGGCCGAGGGCGCCAAAGGCGAGGACGCCCTGTGGGAATACCTGGCGCGCAGGGGGGCCGGCATCGTAAACTGCCACGCCGGCAGCTTTTTCGAGGCCGACGACGCTAAGCACCGCCTTACCTTTAAAAAGAGCATCGGGCCGGTGGGCAGCGACCTTGTGGGCCTCAGCTTCGGCTACCAGGGCGTGGTCGGTTTCTGCGCCGAATCCAGAAAATCCATCCTGATAAACGACGCCGAAAACAGCCCGCTGTTCACCAAGAAGGTGGACAAGGGTTCGGGCTTCATGACGAAGACGGTGATAGCCGTGCCGGCGATCGCCAACGGAGAGCTCCTGGGCGTGATGGAATACATAAATTCCATCCCCGGCGCCTTCACGGACGAGGAGCTCAGGGCGGCTGAGCTGGTAACGTCGCTGGTGGCGCGCGACGTCTACATAAAGAGGCTGGACGCCACCATAAAACAGCTCAACCTGAAGGGCGAGAGCACCATAAACAACCTCTCCGGCGGTTTTATAGGCGCGGACATGGACGGTAAAATAATATTTTTCAACCCCAAGGCCTCGGAAATATTCGAGGTGGGGCAGGAATATCTCCATAAGCCGGTGGTGGAGTTCTTCCAGCTCTGCCCCGACATCGTCGGCGCCATAGGCGACGTGCTCAAGCAGGGCAAGACCGTGCGCCGCCTGGAGTTCAGGCACAAGGTCAACGGCAAGGAAAAGGTCATAGGCTACAGCTCGATCAACATAAAGGGCGTGGACGGAAAAATAATAGGCGCCGGCGTCATATTCCAGGATATAACGAACATCTAGTCCGAAGAACGACCGGATTATAAGCCGCGGCCGGGCCGCGGCTTATTTTTTTACGCCGTTCCTGGGGCAGGTTCTGAGGAGGGGGCACTTTTCGCAGAGGGGCTTGCGGGCTTCGCAGACGGCGCGGCCGTGCAGGACCAGGGCGTGCGCGAACCGGATCCATTCGGCTTTTGGCAGCGCCTTCATGAGGTCAGCCTCTATTTTTACGGGGTCGGTCTCTTTCGTGAGGCCAAGGCGGAAGGCCAGGCGCTTTACGTGGGTATCCACCACCACGCCGGAAGCTATGTCGTAGGCTGAGCCCAGCACGACATTGGCCGTTTTCCGGGCCACGCCGCGCAGGGTAAGCAGCTCTTCCATATTTTTGGGCACTTTCCCGCCGAAATTCTCCGTTACCGCCTTTGAGGTCTCTTTAAGCGAGCGGGCTTTGTTCTTGTAGAAGCCGGTGGAGCGTATCAGTTTCTCCAGGTCCTCCAGCGGGGCCCCGGACATCTCGGCCGGGCCGGGGTATTTCCTGAACAGCGCCGGCGTCACCAGGTTCACCCGCACGTCGGTGCACTGGGCCGAAAGTATGGTGGCTATCAGAAGCTGGAAGGGGTTCCTGTGTTCCAGCGAACACTGCGCCCCGGGATAGGACTTTTTTAATGCCGCGATGATCTCAGAAATATTTTTATTGCCCATATTGAGCTCGTCAGCCGCGGGTTTAATTTACTGTTTGCTCAGCGGATAGAAGTATATCCCCATGAACACCGCGTTGTCGTAAAAGCCTTTAAGGGTGTCCCGGGCGGCGTAGAGGCCGAGGGGATGCACTGTATAGATCTGTACGGCGTCCTCGTAGGCGGCGCGCTGGATCTTCGCGTACATGGCGGCGCGTTTTGCCGGCGAGGTTTCCGTCAC